>CAYJAA010000056.1:0-8278 GCA_964368185.1 uncultured Lachnospiraceae bacterium
AAAATCAAGTGATAAATATTTATTTATTATCATTTTATCTCCAGTAGGGGCTTATTATAAAAATGGTATTAGCCCTACTTCTATTTATGTAGAAGACTTCTATGCAAGAGCAAGCTTTGGAGGAACAGGGGAAGCTAAATGTGGTGGAAATTACGCTGCAAGTATAAAACCTTATATCGAGGCAAAGGAAAAAGGCTTTGATCAAGTTTTATTCCTTGATAGTAATGAGCATAAATACATAGAAGAAATAGGAACTTCTAATGCATTTTTTGTAATTGATAATGAAGTTATTACACCACCTCTTAAAGGGACTATCCTTCCTGGAATAACTAGAGATTCTATGATTAATGTTTTAAAAAACAAAGGATATATTGTTAGTGAGAGAAAAATTACTATTGATGAAGTGTTTGAAGCCCACAAAAATGGTAAATTAAGTGAGTCTTTTGCTACAGGGACTGCTGCTGTAATTTCTCCAATTGGTAAACTTACTTATAAAGAAAATGAAATTGTTATTAATAACAATGAAATAGGTGCAGTTGCTAAATTTTTATACGATTCTTTAACAGGAATTCAACATGGTGTAAAAGAAGATCCATTTAACTGGGTTGTTCATGTTTAGGAGGAGTTTATGTGTGAATTACTTGCCCCAGCAGGAGATTTAGAAAAATTAAAATATGCAATTAACTATGGGGCAGATGCTGTCTATTTAGGTGGCAAAAGTTTTTCTATGAGAGCAAACGCATCTAATTTCGATTTAGAAGAAATCAAAACAGGGTGTGAATATGCTCATAGCTTAGGTAAAAAAGTATATGTTACACTAAATATTTCAGCTAGATTTTATGATTTCCCTAGAATGGAAAAATATATTAAAGATTTAGAGGAAATAGGAATTGACGGAGTAATTATTTCAGATCCTGGGGTTATACTAACTGTTAGGGAAATAGCCCCAAACCTTAAAATTTCTCTAAGCACTCAAGCTAGCACGACAAACTTTAAAAGTTTAGAGTTTTGGAAAAAAAATGGTGTTAGTAGGGTTGTTTTAGCAAGGGAACTTTCCTTTGAAGACATAGAAAATATATGTAAAAACAAACCTAGTGGTATGGAAGTGGAAGTATTTATCCATGGAGCAATGTGTATTTCTTATTCTGGAAGGTGCTTAATTAACTATATTGATAAACTAATTGAAGCAGGGGTGGATAGTTTTAAAATCGAAGGTAGAATGAAAAGTATTTTCTATGTTGCTACTGTTGTAAATGCTTATAGAAAAGCTATTGATAGTTATAAAAAAGATCCAACTAACTACACTTTTGATGAAAGCTTATATTTAGAGCTTGAAAAAGTAAGCCATAGAAAATATACAAAAGCTTTTTTTGATGGACTTACAGATGAGAGTAGTCAAAACTATGGAAGTAGTAGTTATACTAGAAATTATGACTTTATAGCAAGGGTAGTGTCCTTTGATAAAAGTAGCGGCCTTGCTAAAATACAACAAAGAAATAAGTTTAGTATAGGAGAAGAAATAGAAGTTTTAAGAGGAAATGAGGATAGTTTTTCCTTTGTTTTAGAAAAATTATATGATGAAGATAAAAACTTAATTGAAAGCGCTCCTCATCCAAAACAGATTTTATACATGGATACAAAGGGAATAATTTTAGGTGAATATGATTTACTTAGAAGAAAAACCAAATAAATAATATTGAAATAAAAAATAGAATATGATAAAATGTGTCAATAAAACATTTTATATATAATAAAAAGGAGATTATTATAGTGAAAAAAACATTACCAATCGCTTTATCAAATAGACACTGTCACTTATCTGAACAAGATATTGTTACATTATTTGGTGAAGGTTATGAACTTAAAAAACTTAAAGATTTATCTCAACCTGGACAATACGCCTGTGAAGAATGTATTGAAGTAATTGGACCAAAAGGCTCAATTAAAAAAATTAGAGTTTTAGGACCAGCAAGACCAGAAAGTCAAGTTGAAATCTTAGCTAGTGATGCTTATAAACTTGGTGTGCCAATTGTAATTAGAGATTCAGGTAACCTAGATGGAAGCCCTGGGGCTAAAATTGTTGGACCAAAAGGGGAAGCAGACATCGATAAAGGGATTATCGTAGCAAGCAGACACATCCACATGAGCGATGTAGATGCTAAAGAATTTGGTTTAAATGATAAAGATATCGTTAAAATCAAAATCCCTGGAGAAAGAGGCCTTGTTTTTGAGAATGTATTAGTTAGAGCTAGTGATAAATTTGCTCTTGAGATGCATGTTGATACAGAAGAAGGAAATGCTTCAGGATGTAAAAATGGACAAATTGTTGAAATAGTTGAGTAATAAAAGCTATATTAGACAAATAAAAGGAATTACTTTTTTAAAGTAGTTCCTTTTTTATTTTAATAAAAGTAAAAAAATATACCTAGCAATAAAGAAACAAATACAACTGTCTAAATTGATAGTAGCAGTTTTACTTTAGTATGATAATATTCATATACTAACTAATATTATATAAGTAGTAAATATGGTGCTTTTTATTTTATAAAAAGCAAAGTCGACCATTTCCGTGAGGAAATTTTGGTCGAACTTAATATTTACGAAAAATATAATAGGCTTTTTACCCCGCGTTTTTGCCAAAAAAAGCGGTAGTCCCCGTTCTTTTGATATCAAAAGAACATATATTTTTTTATAAAAAGAATGCCTACATATAAATAAAAGGAATAGCAAAAGCCATTCCTTTTTTTAAAAAAATATATTTATATTAATTACCCTTTATTATAATACATATTTTCAAGCCTTAAAAAAACACTACTAAGGGGTTTATATAAGGTTATACAAACAAGAAAATTACTTATTCCATGAACAATATCAAAGGGTATTCCTGTTATAAAATAGCTAAAACCCATACTAATTCCCCCTATAAAAAAGTAGGGGATAGAGCAAAGGGCTCCAAAGCTAAGTCCGTTTCCTAAGGCTATAAATGACCAAAACCATATTGAAGTAATTTTGTTGAAATTAATACAAATAAGTGCAAATATTGGCCAAATATAAAGGTAATTAAACCACCATATCCCAAAACCATAAAATATCCCCTCTAGTAATATAAAAGTAAAAATAGCAGGGAGGGTTAGTTTTTTAAAGTATATAGAATATAGTATTATAAGTAAGGCGGTAATATGTACATTGGGTATATAAGATAGTGCTATTTGTTGTACAAAGAGAATAACAGCCAGAATGGCTGCTATTACAACCTCTTTTGATTTCATTTTAATAGCCAACCATTAAAGTAAGTTCAAAGCTGTCTCCGTCAAGAATAGGAGTTTGGTCTGCTCCTGTATTAACACTTTCTCCTGATTTTGTGATACACCACCACTCTTCGTTAGTGCTGTCAGCCTTCACATTATTAACACTTTGAATAAATAGACCATATTCGCTAGTTTCTCCCTCAATTAAACCCTCTACTTCGTATAAAGCTTGTGATAAAAACTCTGCATCAGTACTAATTTCTTCTTCTCTTACAATCTCTTCTTCTATAATTACATCGATATTGATTGTCTTGCTACCCTCTACTGCCTTTGGGGCAAAAGCTAAGTATAAACCTGCCATAATAGCTATGATTAGAATAAGAATAATGCTAACTTTCATAATTTGATTTTTTTTCATTTTTTTCTTCCTCCATTTTTTCTTTTCTTTTAGTGAACTTTCATAAAAGGAGCTACTTACAAATAAAAAAACTCCCTTTATGACGAGAAGGAGCTTTAAGTATAAAAGGAGTCCATTCTCGTGAACATCAACTTAGAAAATAGATGTACGGTATTCTGACTTATAGTAAACTTACTAATTACAGTAGCGGAACTGTGTGGGAATTTAACCCAGCTTCCCCGTGTATTCATCTATTTTATTTATCCCTTGGATAATACCATAGTTTAATATAATAATCAAGTAAGAGATATTAATATTTAAAAGTTTTATTTCTTTTGAATATTAATGTTATCTTCATATAGTTTGTAAATTTAGCCTTTTTATAGTACAATATTTAAAGATTAAAATAGATATAAAGGAATTATTTTATGGAAAATACCTTATTTTATAACGAAGAAAATAGTATAAAAAGCGCTCCTCTAGCTTTTAAAATGCGACCAAAATCCCTAGAGGACTTTGTAGGGCAAGAACATATAATAGGAGAAAACAAGCTTTTAAGCAGAATGATAAAAGCGGATAAACTGGCTTCTATTATTTTATATGGACCTGCTGGGTGTGGAAAAACAACCCTTGCAAAAATCATTGCTCAAAACACAAAATCTCATTTTTATAGCTTAAATGCAGTAACTTGTGGTGTAAAAGATATTCGGGAAATGATTCAAAAGGCAAAGAATAATTTAGGGATTGAAAATAGGAAAAGTGTTTTATTTATTGATGAAATACACCGCTTTAATAAAGGGCAGCAAGATGCCCTTCTTCCTAGTGTGGAGGATGGAATTATCATTTTAATAGGGGCCACAACAGAAAATCCTTTTTTTGAAATTAATTCCCCCCTTATATCAAGAGCAACTATATTTCAGCTAAAAGCAATTGATAGTAGTGGAATTAAGAGGATAATTGAAAATACTTTAAAAAATAGTGAATATGGCCTAGGGGAATACAATATCGAGATTTCAAAAGATGCTTTAGAATATATGGGGGATGTATCAAATGGGGATGCTAGAGTTGCTTTAAATGCCCTAGAGCTTGCTTTTTTAACTACCATAAAAGATGAAAAGGGAAAAATATATATTGACCTTGACACAATTGTAGAGTGTATGCAAAAAAAGAAAGTAAAGTATGACAAAAATAGTAGTGAACACTATGATACAATTAGTGCTTTTATAAAAAGTATGCGTGGCTCTGATCCAAATGGAAGTATATACTACTTAGCAAAAATGATATATGCAGGGGAAGACCCTAAATTTATTGCAAGAAGGCTTATTATCTTTGCCTCAGAAGACATTGGAAACGCAAATCCTGCTGCTCTTAACTTAGCTGTATCTACCTTTGAGGCAGTAAATGTTATAGGGCTACCAGAGTGTAGAATTAACCTTGCTCATTGTGTTACTTATTTAGCTAGTAGCCCGAAAAGTAACGCCTCTTACCTAGCTATTAACGAAGCTTTAAGAGATATTGAAACCTCTAAGGATTATCCTATTCCAAACCATATTAAAAATGCAAATTATGAAGGGGAGAAAAAACTGGGGATAGGGGTAGGGTATAAATATCCTCATGACTATGAAGATCATTATGTAAAACAACAATATCTTCCTGATGAAATAAAAGATAAGGTTTACTATAATCCTACAAATATTGGAAGTGAGAGAAAATTAAGAGAATATTTACAGTATTTAAAAAATAAAAAGTAAAAGTACTGCAAATAAACACTACATATGATATAATATTAAGTTAAATAAAGAAGTATAGAGGTAGAAGATGAACATATTTTTAGCAGCGATTTTAGGAATTATTTTCATATATTTTGTAATAAAAAGTTTTTTACTTGTATATTCTCAAAATATAAAAGATATAAATAGTGAAGTTAAAGATGCAGGATATTCTTCTTATGGTAAGTTTAAGAAAATAGAGACGAAAAAAGAAACCCTTAGAAATAATAAAATTTTATATGAAAGAAAAAGAGAGAAGTATGATTATGAATAAATATTATAATTTTTCAGCCTCTTCTCCTGTTATTCCAAAGGAAGTATTAAGTATAATAGATAAAGATATTATTTCTTATTCTAAGAAAAATTTTTCTATATTAGAACTTAATTATAAGGCTGAAGAGTTTTGTAACCTAAGAGAAAATGCAACTTTAAAAATAAAAAAACTTTTAAATATAAGTGATGAATATGAAGTGTTTTTTATAAATGGTGGGGCAAGTATGCACTTTTCTATGTGTCCTCTTAATTTTACAAAAAAAGAAGATGCTATTACAATTATTAATAGTGATGAGTGGACAAATAATGCCCTTAAAGAAGCTGTTAAATATGTAAATGTATCACAAATTAATATAAATCACAAAAAGCCTCTTCCAAAAATAACTTTAGATAATGTATATAAAGATTCAAAATACACTTTAATGGCAAGTAATAATACAACCCTTGGAAGTAGATTTTCTAGTGAGAATTTACCTGAAATAGGGGATATTCCCTTAATTGCAGATATGACTTCTAATTTATTTAGTGAGGTTTATGATATTTCAAAATTTTCTATGATTTTTGCAAGTACAAGTAAAAATTTAGGGGTTTGTGGTATGAGTCTTGCTATTATAAAAAAAGATTTATTAAAAAGTAAAAAAAGAGAAAATATTCCTAAAGTTTTATCTTATGAAGATTATACAAATGAAAAAACAGCTTTTACAACTCCAAATGTTTTTAATATATATTTAGTTGACTTAATGTGTGATTGGATGATAAAAAATGGGGGAGTTTATGAAATGGCTAAAGAAAATTTTGATAAGGCAAAAAAATTATATGACTTTATTGATGAAAGTAAGCTGTTTACAAATAACACTTTTATTGAAGATAGATCTATTACAACCCCAGTATTTCATATAGAAAATAAAGAACTATCAAGTAAGTTTTTAGACTCTTCAAAGAAAGCAGGCTTTCATAATATTAATGGATTTAATAATAATGGCTTTAGACTGGGGCTATATAACCCTGTTTCCTATGATGATGTTAATATATTTATAAATTTCATGAATAAATTTGAGAAAGAAGAATATTAGGAGGATTTTATTATGTACACAATCAAAACAATGAACAAAATTGCAAAAGAAGGTTTAGATTTATTAAAAGAAGATTTTTCTTTATGTGAAGAAAATAACTATGATGGGATTATTCTTAGAAGCTATAATCTTCACAGCGAAAATATTCCAATTACTTGTAAGGCTATTGCTAGAGCAGGAGCAGGGGTTAATAATATTCCCCTAGATAAGTGTTCAACTCAAGGGATTGTAGTAATGAATACTCCTGGAGCTAACGCTAATGCAGTAAAAGAACTGGTTTTACTAGGGGTTCTTTTATCTGCGAGAAATGTATATAGAGCTTCTAACTGGGTACAAAGCTTAGATACAAGTAAAGAAGATATTGTAAAGTTAGTTGAGAAGAAAAAATCTAATTATACAGGTCTTGAAATCCAAGGTAAAAAAGCTGGTGTTATCGGTCTTGGAGCTATTGGGGTTTTAGTAGCTAATACTCTACAAGACCTTGGTATGGAAGTATATGGATATGATCCATTTCTTTCTGTAGAAGCAGCCTGGAATATTAACCAAAATATTAATAAGTGTGATAACTTAGAATTTTTACTTGAAAACTGTGATTTTGTATCCTTACATATTCCTCTTCTTGAATCTACAAAAAGAATTATTAATAAAAAGATTCTTGAAACTGCAAAAGATGGAATTAAAATTTTAAACTTTGCTAGAGGTGGTCTTGTTTGTGATGAGGGAATTATCGAGGCAGTTGAAAGTGGCAAGGTAGGATATTATGTAACTGATTTTCCAAATGATAAATTACTAGGATACGATAATATTATTTGTGTTCCTCATCTTGGAGCCTCTACTCCAGAATCAGAAGAAAACTGTGCAAGAATGGCAGTTATTCAAATTCAAGAATTTCTATCAAGAGGAAATATTAAAAACAGTGTAAATTATCCAGATTGTGATATGGGTAAAATATTTAGTAAAATGAGAATTTGTATTACCCATAAAAATGTTCCTAATATGCTAGGGCAAATTTCTACAATTTTAGCTGATGGGGATGTAAATATAGAAAATATGATTAATAAAAGTAAGGATGACTTAGCTTATACTATGATAGATGTTGATGTGATTCCAAATGATGAAACAGTAGAAAGACTTAATATAATTGAAGGTGTCTACATGGTTAGACATATACTAGGAAATAGCTAAATGAGTAAAACTATAATTATTGGTGCTGGGGCTGCTGGGTTAATGGCAGGAATTGCATCTTTAAAAAATGATGATGAAGTAATTTTCATTGAAAAAAATGAAAAAGCTGGGAAAAAGATTTATATTACTGGTAAAGGTAGATGTAATATTACCAATAATAAAGATATAAGTAGCTTTTTTGATTATATCTTAAAAAATAAAGAATTTTTATATAGCTCATTTTACACTTTTGATAACAGTGCACTAATAAAATTATTAAATGATAATGGGCTTAAAACAAAGGTTGAAAGAGGGGATAGAGTTTTCCCTGTTTCTGATAAAGCCTCAGACATA
>CAYJAA010000057.1:0-7744 GCA_964368185.1 uncultured Lachnospiraceae bacterium
TTTTTTTTACATCTTTTTCATTTTTTTGTTAATTATTTTGTTTTTAGGTTTTTTACTAGGAATAATCCCCACTCCAAGCCTTACTTCATTAGAATTTTACTTCTAATTTTATATAAAATATGAAAATATTATGTAAATATTGTGAAAATAAAAAAAGCAGGAAAACCTGCTTTTTTACTAATCCATTAATTTCATAGTTGGGAATAATATAACATCTTTTATTGAAGACTGATTTGTCAGTAACATAACAAGTCTATCAATCCCAACTCCAAGACCACCTGTAGGAGGAAGTCCTACCTCTAAGGCATTTATAAAATCTTTATCGTATGGATGCGCCTCTTCATCCCCACTACTTTTTTTATTAACTTGATTTGCAAATCTTTCTCTTTGATCAAATGGGTCATTTAATTCACTAAAAGCATTTGCATATTCTTTCCCACAAATGAAAAGCTCAAATCTTTCTGTATACTTATCATTATCATAACATTTTTTAGAAAGAGGAGAAATCTCAACTGGGTGATGTGTTACATAAGTAGGCTCGATAAGTTTGTCCTCACAATACTCATCAAATGCTGCCTCTATAATTTTACCTATTCCCCAACCTTTTTCTACTTCTATTTTAAGTTTCTTAGCTTCTTTTTTCGCTTCTTCGAAATCTTCAATTTCATCAAAGTTTACTCCAGTATGCTCTAAAACTAAATCCACCATTCTAATTCTTTTAAATGGTGCCTTTAAACTGATTTTATGTTCTCCATACTCTACATCACTTGTTCCTAAAGTTTTTACAGCAATATATTCAAACATCTCTTCAACCATATTCATCACATGCTCAAAGTCTACATAAGCCTCATAACTTTCCATAGTTGTAAATTCAGGGTTGTGAGTAGCGTCCATTCCTTCGTTTCTAAAAAGTCTACCTATTTCATAAACTTTTTGAAAACCTCCAACGATTAACCTCTTTAGAGGAAGCTCTGTTGCGATTCTCATATACATATCAATATCAAGGGTATTGTGATGTGTTACAAAAGGTCTTGCGTTTGCTCCTCCTGCTAAAGTTCCAAGAACTGGAGTTTCTACTTCTATAAAATCTCTATTATCCATAAAGCTTCTTAGAGTTTTTATTATTTTAGAACGAGTTAAAAAAACATCTTTAACTTCTGGGTTCATAATTAAATCAACATATCTTTGTCTATATCTAAGGTCTGGATCTTTTAAGCCGTGGAACTTTTCAGGTAACACTTGTATAGATTTTGTAAGAAGAACTACCTTTTCTACCTTAATAGAGATTTGTCCTTTTTGTGTTTTGAAAACCAGACCTGTTATTCCTATAATGTCCCCAATATCATAATTTTTAATTAGTTCATATTCTTCCAGTCCTACTAAGTCTTGTTTAATAAATAACTGAATCCTTCCGCTACTATCCATAAGGTCATAAAAGCCAACTTTACCTTGACCTCTTTTAGACATTAGTCTTCCAGAAAGCTTTACTGTTTTATCTTCATAATCTTCAAATTTATCGTTGATGTCTTTGCAATATGCATCATAATCAAACTTTGTTTCTTTATAAGGGTATCTTCCCTCTTTTTCAAGGTCTTTAAATTTATCTATCTTTACTTTTACCACTTCTGGAGCATTTTCATAGTATTCATTAAATTCACTCATTATAACTACTTCCTTACATTTATAATACTTTGGCTATATAGGACATACTAGATAATTTCAATAACCTTTAACTTAATTTCTCCTGCTGGTGCATTAAAAGCTACTTCTTGTCCAACTGTCGCCCCGATTAAGGCTTGCCCCATAGGACTTTCGTTAGAAATTTTATTTTCTACTAAATCAACTTCTTCGCTTCCCACAATAGAGTAAACTTCTTCTTCCTCAAAATCTAAGTCATAAACCTTTACTTTAGTCCCAACGCTAACTCTATCTTTAGATATGCTAGAAGAGTCAATTATGACAGCATTTTTAAGCTTCTCTTCAAGCTCTCTAATCTCCATCTCAATAAAGCCTTGCTCTTGTTTTGCTTCATCATATTCAGCATTTTCACTTAAGTCTCCAAACTCCCTAGCTGTTTTTATCTTTTCAGCAACCTCTCCCCTTTTAACATTTTTAAGCTCATCTAATCTAAGTGTTAACTCTTCATACCCTTCTTTGGATAGAAGAACTTCTTTTGTAATAACCATTTTTAATTCCTCCATTATATATACAATCTATTTAAAAAACACAATTAGTTTTATTTTATACATCTAAGTATTATAATAACACAGCCCAGTTATGTCAAGTAATAATTTCATACTTGAATATACATCTATTATAAGATGTAAATTTTTCAAAATTTTTATTCATAAAACTTTCACCATTATACAAATTTTTATCTAATAAATACATACCCTCTAATATTGAAGGTTCAAACCAAAAGTTTTTAATATTTTTAAAATTAAAGTCCTCTACCTTTAACTTAACTCCACTTATAATGTTATCGCTTTTAGGATAAAATATATTCTTGCCTATGTCTATATAATATGGACACTTAAAAAATGACACCCCTTTATCTAAAACATCACCACACAAATTAATAACTCCATGACATTTGCTTATATTGCTAATATCACAACTAACATAAACACTATTTCCTAATTCATTATAAATCCTTTGGCTAAATTCATCTCCGACTTTTTTATTTTCACAAATAAAAATTACAACAGGAAAATTTTTGCATATATCTAAAATGTTATTATAACTAGATAACTTGTCTAAAATTATACCTATTTGTATACTTTTGTCTTTAAGGCATGAAAAATCTTCTATTATCTTTTTACAAAGTAAGTGGTTTTTCGACATTTTACCCTCTACTTTTGGAACAATAAGGCTACTTTTTATAATATCTCCAAAACCCTCTTCAAAACACACAACCCCAATATCCTCCTTTTTTATAGTCTTGTTAATAATATCCCTTATTTTTTTAAGGCTTGTATTATCAGCTTCTATATCTTTTTCTATATACATCATAACCCCTATTTCCCTAAAAGCATAATCTGTTACCTTATCTATTATATAAGGCCTATAAAACCCGTGTATCTTTTTAAAAAGCGTATCTGTGCCTTTTCTTATAAAGCTATATCCATCTTTAGTTGAATTTAAAGGCTCTTGTTGCGTAATATATAAAAATTTCAAAATCATACCTCCTATACCTTGTTATTTTATATGCAATGCCCTCCTTGTAATATTCATATTTTTTTCACTGTTGCAATGATATTTTGATACGAAATTCAATCTTGATTTTAATTAATGTTTTTTGTATAATCATAGAAAAATACCAAGGAGAAAAATATGGAATTAACCGGTGTTAAATTAAAAGATATAGATAAAGCTCTAGATATTGTAGATGTAGCAAAAAAACACCTAAAAGAACAAGGTATTGACCAGTGGCAAAATGGATATCCAGATTATGAGTGCATAAAAGGCGATATAATAAACAAAACAGGTTTTTTTCTAAGGGAAAAAGGTGAAGTTTTAGGGTATTTGTGCATAGACTTTAAGGAAGAACCTGCTTATAATGATTTAAATGGAAAATGGAACAGTAGTGAAAAATATGTGGTAATGCACCGCTTGGCTTTTAGTGAAAATGCTAGGGGGAGAAATTTATCAGATACTGTCTTTGGGTTAATAGAAGAAATGAGTAAGAAGCAAGGCGTTTATTACTTTCGAGTAGACACAGATGAAGAAAATAAAAAGATGCAACATATCTTGAAGAAAAATGGTTTTTCTTACTGTGGTACAATATGGTTTGATAACAGCGAGAAAATAGCTTTTGACAAAAAAATTAATAAATAGGAGAAAATATTATGGAATTTATGACAAACCCTCAACAAAAGGCCCTTAATAAATTACCAGGATTAAAAGCAAATGAAACATCTAAGAAAAAAGGCTTTTTCCCTAAAAGGCGATTTAAGGCAGCCGATATATTAAAAATGATAAAAAATAAAGACAAAGTTTCCCACACTATGCTTTCTTTAATAAAGTCTGCTAAGGTAATAAAAGAGCATGACACAAAAAAAGAGTATAAGAAAATAATTTCAAAAGAAGAATTTTTAAAGCTTGATGAATACATAAAAAACACCCTTTTAATGGATAGCTGGGGAGTTGCAACTTTTGAGGAGAAGGAAATATTTAAAGGGGACAGTATCCCCTATAAAAATGTCATAGTCTTATCAAAGCATATGGCTAGCAAAGAATTTATTAAGGAAAATCTACCTAATATGGACTGTATGCTTGAAGTTATGAAAGTTTATGGAGATACGGGGGTTGCTTGTCTTAAGGCTACAAAATTTCTTCGCAAAATGGATTTTGGAGCAGTCCCTAACCACAGCCTAGGAGGAAATATAGATTACGCAAAGGCAGGACTTAAGGGAAATTTAGGATATATTGGCAAACATGGTATGCTAATCACTCCCCACAGTGGACCTTGTAACCGCCTTAGCATTATCTATACAAGTATTGAAAATTTAGGGGATTTTTTAAATAATAAAGAAGATTTCTCCCCAGGAGAAGCTTTTTGTGAAAATTGTAAAAAATGCATTAAGGCGTGTCCTTATGATGCAATTTACGAAAAACCTAAGGTTTGTGAGAACGGACACATAGAATGTATCTCTAACGAAAGGTGCAATAGTGGATTTGCTCACTATGGTTGTGGTATTTGTATCGCCGTTTGTCCTTTTACAACTAACGACTATAAAAAAATCTTAAAAAAATAATAATTATTTCTCTTTTAAATAAAAAAAATAAGCACATACTCCATAAATTAGGAGGTATGTGCTTTTTTTATATAAGAGATGATTTGGAATAAAAGGGGAAAATTTTGAATTTTTTACAACCTATGATAGAATATATATACATAAAATAAAAACAAAGAGGACAAAAATATAATGTTAGATAAAAATTTACCAATAGGAATATTAGACTCAGGGGTTGGCGGACTAAGCGTCTTAAAACAGGTTGAGAACAAACTAGGAAAAGAAAATATAATTTACTTTGGAGATAGTATAAGAATGCCATATGGCAACAAAACAAAGGAAGAAATTATAGAATATGCCAACAAAATGATTGAATTTTTACAAGAAGAAGGATGTAAAGTTATTTTACTAGCTTGTAATACAATTTCTTCGTATATAAACGAATTAAGACACAATGTTCCTGTTTTTAGTATAATAAAAGCCGGAGCTGTTGCCAGTAAGGTTTGCACAAGGGAAAATATTGGACTTATTGCTACAAAGGCAACAGTAGAAAGTGATTCATATAACAAAGAAATTAAAGAGCTTATGCCTACATTAAATGTAATATCAAAAGACAGCACAAAGCTACCAAAAGTAATTGATAGTCAAATTGATAATGTGGTTCTTCTTGAAATATTAATAAAAGAATGTATTGATCCTATACTTGAAGAAGACGACAATATCTCTCACCTTATTTTAGGGTGTAGCCACTTTCCTATTATTAAAAATGAAATAAATAATATATATGAAAACATCAACTTAATTGACCCAGCTATATCAATGGTAGACATGGCTGAAGAATACCTAAGGGAAAACAACTTATTAAAAGAAGATGAGGGTAGCAAAAAAGTATTATACACAACTGCTGATATTTTAGAGTTTGTATCATATATTAAAAGGCTAAGTATTAACATTGATAAGCTTGAAAAAGTAAAGCTATTTGAAAGTGACTAGAAAATAATCAAATAACTGGGAGTGATTATGATAAAAATTATAGAAAATTATAATGAAGAAGAAATCATATTAAAGATCACAAAGGATTTAAAAAAAGCCACTGAGAAAAAAAGGGTTATAGTTCCTGAGCAGTTTACCCTAGAAGCTGAAAAGATGTTAATCGAAAAACTAGAAACACTAGGGCTTATGGACATTTATGTAACAAGTATAAAAAGAGTATCTTCAAAAATACTCTCTTTTTTCCCTGTTAAAGCCACTATCTCCCCTATTGGGAAAACTATTTTACTGAAAAATACTCTTGATATATTAAAAGCAGACTTATCTTTTTTTGCTAAAGTATCAAATAAAGAAAATTTTCTAAGTAATTTAATAGAGCTTTTTTCTGAGCTTAAAAAAAATAATGAGGGAAGGTTACTTTTTAAGGAGATATTAGAAAATGAAGAGATTAGCCCTTTATCAGCAGAAAAAATATCAGACTTAGATAAGATTTTTTCCCTTTATAATTCTTTTTTAGGGGATGATTATATTGATAGTGAAGAAATAACCCTCCTTGCTGCTTTAAAAGCAGAAGAATGTGATTTCTTATTAGAATATGATATTTTCTATTATGGATTTCATACCTTTGATAAAAATATATATACATTAATTGAAGCTTTTTCAAAAATGGAGATAAAACAAAACTTTTACTTTGTTACAAAACAAGGTCTTGAAAAAAAAGGTCTTAGTTGTTATGACATTGTTGAAAATACAATACATAAGATTAAAGAAATAGGGCTTAAAAATAATATCAATACTGAAAATATAAAACTTAAGAACACCATCCTTGTAAAAGAGGATATTTTTCACCTTTCAAATAATTTATACACTTATGAGAGTATTGATGGGGTAGAAAACTCTTCGAATATTTTTATATATGAAAATGAAAGTATATATGATGAAGTGGAGGCAGTGGCCCTTTCTATTTTAGATGTTGTAAAAAATAAAGAAGCTAGATATAAAAACATTTTAGTTGTAGCTAGTGATTATGAAAACTATAAAGATATTATCGCCTCTTCCTTTAAAAGGCATAATATCCCTTTTTTCCTTGATATGAAAACAAAAATCGCCTCTACTAATATTGTAACGGCTTTTATTAATACCCTAGAAATTATAAGGGACAATTTTGCAACTCATGATATTATTGCCTACTTAAAAAATATGACTACCTCTCTAACAAAACAGGATATATCCCTTTTAGAAAACTACACAAAAGCCTTTGATATAAAAGGATATATGTGGCTTAAAGACTTTACTAAACAAAACACAAAATATAACTTTGATCTTACCTTATTAAATGCCCTTAGAACTAAGGTAATAGGCCCTCTACTTTCTTTAAGTGAGAAAATAAAAAAAGAAAAAGATCCTAAAGTGGTAACAAGGGAAATTTATTTATTTTTAGAAAAAGAAAATTTCAGTGGGATTATACAAGGATATGTAGACAAATATAAGAGTGAAAAAAGATATGATATCGCTGGTAAGTATGCTCAAATTTATAACTATATCATTGAAGTTTTAGAGCAGTCCCACGAATATATAAAAGATACAAATATAAGCCTTAATAAATATATAGATATATTAAAAGCTGCTTTTTCTTCTATTGAAGTTGGGGTTATTCCAAGTAGTATAGACAGTGTAAATATTGCCTCATTAAATAGGAGTAGAAGCTATGACATATCTTATTTGTTCCTTTTAGGATTTAATGAAGAATTAATTCCAAAGGCTGTAAAAGACGATGGAATATTTTTAGAAAGTGAAAAAGCTCTTTTAAACTCTAGTGGCGTAAATATTAAAAGTAGCAAAGACTATAAGCTAAAGGAAGAAAAATATTTACTAAACTATCTTATTAGTAAAACAAAAGAAGAAATTTATATAAGTTATGGGAAAAATAATTTAAGTTATGAACCTCTTATGCCTTCTCCTCTCATTGATACAATAAAAGACATCTTAAATATACAAATAGAAAACCCTTACTTTAG
>CAYJAA010000058.1:0-5320 GCA_964368185.1 uncultured Lachnospiraceae bacterium
ATTAGGGGCGTCTGAGGCATATCAAGAGAGTGTAGCCAGTAGCTTTGGTGTAGATACTTTTCTACTGTGGATAATCTTACTTTTTTGTATTATTTTTATTATAAGTATGATATATTCTATTATGATTGCAGGTAGGGAAGAAGGGGAAAGTGAAGTTAAAAAGCTTTCTATTGACAATATGTCATTAGAAGTTAATTTGCTTCTTAGTGGTTTTTTACTTAGCCTTTATATACCTTTTATAGAGATATTTTTAAAAGCAATAAATTATGAATCTTTAAGTATTTGGTTTTTAAGTGTTTTAGCTACATCAGTCTTTGTTTTACTTTTTGCCTCTATATATATTCTTTTTATGAGTAATATTAGAAATATAAAAGATAAGGTGCTTTTCAAAAACTCTCTTACTTATAAGCTTGGGAGTAAAGTTTTAATTTATACAAAAGAAAAAGGAAAAGTTCTTTTTGAGATTATGTCTTCAGATTATGGAAAATATGCTTTAATGATTCTATTTGCATATTTAATTTTATCTTTCATTGCTGTATTTATAATCTTTATTGGACTTAATGAGGGGGAATTTATTATTGTTCCAGGGGCCATATTATACGCAGCTTTAAATTCCTTTGTTGTAACAAGGCTTAGCGTTTATGGAAAGATTATTGAGGGAATTGAAGAGATAAAGGCTGGGAATATGTCTTATAAGATAGAGTATGATGATGATATTTTGTTTGGAAATTTATCAAAATCTATTAATACTATGAGAGAGGGGATGAAGATTTCTATTGAAAAAGAAGTAAAATCCCAACGAATGAAAACAGAGCTTATTACAAATGTAAGTCACGATTTAAAAACCCCTCTAACATCTATTATTAATTATTCTAAGCTACTTTGCGAGGAAGATTTAAAGCCTAAAAAAGCAAATGAATATGCTCAGGTCATCTTAAGAAAAAGTGAAAAATTAAACAACTTAACTAATGACTTATTTAATATTTCTAAGGTTGAGAGTGGGGAAGTTACTGGGAATTTAGAAGATATTGATGTTGCATTTCTTCTAAAGCAAGTAATTGCAGAGCATGATGAAGAGATTAAAAATTCTGAAATAGTTTTTGTTTTAAATATTCCTAGTAGTAGCGTTATTGTAGCCTCTGATGGAGACAAGATTTCTAGGGTTTTTGAAAATTTACTAGGCAATGCTATAAAATATGCAATGAAAAATACAAGGGTATTTATCAGTTTGTTAGTAGGGGAAATGGGTGTAAGGGTAGAATTTAAAAACATTGCTTCTTATCATATGGATTTTGATGAAGAAGAGGTTGTTAGTAGATTCTTTAGAGGTGATAAAGCTAGAAGCAGCGAAGGGAGTGGGGTAGGCCTTGCAATTTGTGAAAGTTATTCTAAGGTGAGTAATGGGAAATTTGCTATTAAGGTTGATGGGGATATGTTTATAGCTAGTGTTGATTTTTTGAAGGAGTAGTAAAAAAATCAGTAAAGCTAAAAAGAAAAGTATAATAAACTTTTACTAAAATTAAAATAAAAAAAGATAGTGTAAATTCCACTATCTTTTTTTATATCTTTTATATATAAAGAAAAGTCATATTCCATAATACATGATATACCTTTAAAACTATTGCATTGAGTTTTTATTAATGTATAATTAAGGATAAGTAGGACTTAAATTTATTTAAGTAAGTATAGTTTATAGCAAAAGAAAGAGAGAGTATATAAAATATGGGATTATTTTTTTTTATAGGAATGTCACTTGTTTCTATTATATTTTTAATTATAGGTTTTAAAGTTATTAAAAAGTATAATAGTTTAATAAATAAGCCATACACTTCCCTAACAGGGGAAGTTGTTCAGATAACTTCTTCCTTAAGGCAAGATGGTTATGGGGTAGCTAATCTTTATTATCCAGTTTGTAATTTTGATTATAAGGGGGCAGAATATGAAGTAACTAGCAAAGAAGCATATTACCGCCCTAAATTATTAAAGGTTGGAAGTAAGGTAAACCTTAGAATGTACGAAGAGGATCCAGGAAATATTGTGATAGATGATAAGCATATTTATGCTTTTTTAAAAGGAATGGGGTATGCATTTTTTATTGTAGCCTTTGTATTATTTATAATTGGGCTTATCTTTTATTTATTTTTTATGAAAATATAAATGGATGATTTTTAAGTGTTATAGTTAGTGTGTTATATACAAAAAAGATAGTGGAAAATCCACTATCTTTTTTTATAAATTTATTTACTTTCATAAAAACTTTTTATAGTTTATCTAAAGCTTTTACTTCTTTTACACCAGCAATGATTTCTTTTGCTTTATCACTATCAGAAACTCTCATAATTACTACAGCTTTATTGCTAGTCTTATTAATTGCTACATAAGCGTATTCAACGTTAATATGATTTTCACTTAGTAGTTTTACAGCTTTGTATAAAGATCCATGAGCGTCATCTACCTCTAAGGCTAATACTCTAGTTTCTTTTACTAATAGGTCATTTTCCTTAAGAGCAGTTATAGCTTTATTTGTGTCGTCTACAATAAGTCTTGTAATTCCATAATCTCCAGTGTCAGCGATAGACAGACTTCTTATGTCAATATTATTGTTATAAAGAATTTCAAGGAGTTTATTGAACCTTCCTTCAGAGTTTTCTAAAAAAACAGATAATTGTTTAATCATAATTAATTCTCCTTTCTTTTATCAATAACTCTTACAGCTTTTCCTTCAGAACGAGGTATTGATTTTGGTTCTACTAATTTTATTTTTGCGGATATTCCTAGTATAGATTGTACCTTATCTTTTATAGTTTTTGCAAGGGTTTCTAGGGAAGAAATTGTATCAAATGCAAAATCTTCACTTAATTCAATATTAATTTCAAGATTATCTAAAATCCCTTCTCTAGTAACTACTAATTGATAATGAGGAGCAATTCCCTCAGCTTCTAAAAGTACACTTTCAATTTGAGATGGATAAACATTAACCCCTCTAATGATTAACATATCATCACTTCTTGCAGTGATTCTTTTGATTCTTGCATGAGTTCTTCCGCATTTACATTCTTTTGTTGTCATAGAAGTTAAGTCTCTTGTTCTATATCTTAAAAGAGGAATTCCTTCTTTTGTAATTGTTGTGATAACAAGTTCTCCATCTGAGCCTTCTGGTAATACTTCCATAGTTTCAGGATCAATAATTTCTATTATGAAATGATCCTCCCAAATATGTAAGCCCTCTTGAGCTTCACATTCTATCCCAACCCCTGGACCCATAATTTCAGAAAGTCCATAGATGTCATAAGCCTTTATGTTTAAAGCTTTTTCTATTTCATTTCTCATATTTTCACTCCAAGGCTCAGCTCCAAAGATTCCAATTTTAAGAGAAATGTCGTCTTTTTTTACAGGGCCTTGATTTAAAGTTTCTGCTAAGTTTAAAGCGTAAGAAGGTGTACAAGCAAGGATCCCAGCTTCAAAGTCATTCATAAGCATAATTTGCTTGCTACTATTTCCTCCTGACATAGGAACTACTTTACAGCCTAATGTTTCAGCGCCATAATGAAGCCCAAGACCTCCAGTAAATAGCCCATATCCATAAGAAACTTGAATAGTATCCTCCATACTCCCACCACAAGCAACAATTCCCCTAGCCACTAAGTCAGACCAAGCATCAATGTCATTTTGTGTATATCCTACAACAGTAGGTTTTCCTGTTGTTCCACTTGAGGCGTGAATTCTAACGATGTCTTTTTCATTTGCTGCAAATAAACCAAAAGGATAATTATCTCTCATGTCTTGTTTGTAAGTAAATGGTAATTTAGATAAATCATCTACTGAGTTAATGTCCTCAGGAGAAATTCCCATACTATCTAATTTTTCTTTATAGAAAGGAACATTTTCATAAATCCTCTCTATCATTTCTTTCAGCTTTTCACCTTGATGTTTTTTAATTTCTTCTCTGGTCATTTTTTCTAGTTTTTCATTATAACACATCTTTTTAACTCCTTTTTTATAATTATTATGAATTAAGGTTAAAAAAAAATCCTTTGACTTTAATAAAAAAGTCAAAGGACGAAAATTTCCGCGGTACCACCTTTATTGGTTTTCTTAAAAAAAACCCACTTTATGAATACGCTGTAATTTAATACATTAATATCCATATGCTTATAACGGTGCATAACTCCGGCAAACCCTACTGTTATTTCAAGTTTACAACTCCCAAGGGAACTTCATTTTTATAAAACTATTAGTTTCCACCAAACACTAACTCTCTATGAATTTTATTAAAAATTACTTTTCTTGTTCTTAGTTTTTAACCTTATTTTGTGCTATTGTAATATATAATTTTAAATATGTCAATACAAAAATTGAAATTTTATATTTTTTTATTTAAATTAGCTTATTTTCTCTAAAAGAATAAAACCCTTCCTTTGCGATTATAATATGATCAAGAACATAGATTCCTAAAATCTCACCAGCCTTTGTAAGCCTTTGGGTGATATTAATATCAGAGTCTGAGGGGTCTGGGTATCCACTTGGGTGGTTGTGACAAAGGATTATACTGTTAGCATGTTTTTTTATAGCAACTGAGAAAACCTCTCTTGCATGAATAATTGATTCATTAAGGGTTCCTACAAAAATATCTTCTACTGAAATAAGAGCATTCTTCGAGTTTAAAAGGGCAACTTTGAAATGTTCTTGGTTTAGATAATTCATTTCATAACTTAATATATCCACTAAATCCTCAGCCTTTGATATAAATGTGGAATAATCCTTTGATAAATAAGCCCTCTTGCCAAGTTCAATTGCACAAGAAAGCTGGATAGCTCTGGTTTTGTTTAGCCCCTTATTGTCTTTTAAAAGTTCTTCGTGGGTTATTCCAATTAAGTCTCTAGGAGCTTTTCCATATCTTCTTAAAATATTTTTTGAAAGCTCAAGGACAGTTTTTGTGGAGTCACCACTTCGTATTATAAGGGAAATTAAATGCTCATCACTTAACTCATTTACGCTGTTATTTTCTAAGAATAGTTCTATTTCTTTTATTAAATCTTTACTATCACTTTTCATAACTCTATCCTTTATAAATTAAATTCTTCTTTTAAAATTGTATATACTTTATTTACACTAAGTCCCATTATGTTATAATAACAACCTTGTATTTCTTCTATAAATACACTAGCTTTCCCTTGAATTCCATAAGCTCCTGCTTTATCATAAGGTTCAGGGGTTTTAATATAAGTCTCAATCTCTTCTTGTGATAACTCTTTGAATTTTACTTTGCTTTTTAGACAAAGGGTTATTTTTTTCTCCCTTGAGATAAAACACATCCCAG
>CAYJAA010000058.1:5330-7558 GCA_964368185.1 uncultured Lachnospiraceae bacterium
ATTGTATCTACACCAATGACAATAGAGTCTTTGTTTTTTTCAAAAACGCTACTAGCTTTTTCATAGGCAATGTTTTTTATATTTTCTTCCATAGTTATTGTGTCATCCATTATCTCTTCGCAAGTAGGGCTAGCAGTTATAAAATCAAGGCCTGTTAGTGCCATTAATTCTTTTCTTCTAGGGGAAGTTGAGGCTAGTATTATATTTTTCATATCTTTCTCCTTTGTTATATATTTAATATATCAAAATAAAAATAAATACACAAGAAAAAGTAAATAATTATGATATAATTACTTGATAAATAATATGTATAAAAAAAGTGCATTATAAAAATTAGTATACAAATATAAATATATAGGAGGGTAGGGAGTTGAAAGTCGTAATTCAAAGGGTGAAATCTTCCTCAGTTTTTGTTGATAGACAGGTAGTGGGGTGTATTGGAAAAGGCTTTAATATTTTGCTTGGGATTTTTAGTGAGGATACTTTAGAAGATATTGAATATTTAGTAAAAAAAATAATTAATCTTAGAATTTTTCAAGATGAAAATAATAAAATGAATTTATCTATTAAAGATGTAAGGGGAGAAATTTTATTAATTTCCCAGTTTACTCTTTGCGCTGATACAAAAAAAGGAAACAGGCCAAGTTTTATAAATAGCGCTAAGCCTGATATGGCAAATACTTACTATGAAATATTTGCAAAGAAGTTACAAGAGGCAGGAGTTTTAAATGTGCAAAAGGGAATTTTTGCAGCAGATATGATGGTAGATATTCAAAATGATGGGCCTGTAACTATTGTTTTAGATGGTAAAAATAGATAGATTTTTAGGAGGCAGAAGTGGAAGTTAATGAATATATATTAAAGCAGATGTATGGCAGTGGAGAAAATAAAAAAATCTTAGGAGTTTTTCCCTCTTATATATCTTATTATGTGAAAATGAAATATTGTAATAATAAAGGGATTATTTATATTATAGAAAATATTTTACAGCTATCAGATGTGAAAAAAGTTGTTTTAGGGGATCAAATAAAACATAGCATTAAAGAAAGTGTTATTAAATTTTTATCTAGCAAAAATATTAGCTTTTCTTTTTCTTCTAGTTATGATGAGAAAAATGAGATTGCTTTAATTTTTTTAGATAAAGACGAAGAGAAATGTAACTTTATAGAATATAAACCAAATATAAATGAAAAAATACTTCTTAATATGAATAGTGAAATTTGTAAGGATTGTTATGAGAGAATTGTAAAGCTTGATCCAACTTTGCAAAAATATTTTAAGAAAACAGGGCTGTTTGGAAAAAAAGAATGTAATTTATGTGATATTGAATTTTAAAAAAATAAGGAGAAAAAAATATGAAGATTTACACATTTCCTCTAGGGCCTCTTAAGACAAAT
This sequence comes from uncultured Lachnospiraceae bacterium, assembly GCA_964368185.1. Lineage (GTDB taxonomy): Bacteria > Bacillota > Clostridia > Eubacteriales > Anaerofustaceae > CAYJAA01. The sequence goes on from CAYJAA010000058.1 coordinate 6,728, forward strand.
TGTTACATTGTCACAAATGAAGCTAGAGGATTTATTATAGACCCAGGGTATGAGAGTAGAGAGCTAGAGGAGTTTATTGATAGTAAAAATATTAATATAGAAGGAATTTTACTAACTCATTGTCATTTTGACCACTGTGGGGGAGTGAGAAGTTTAAAAGAAAAATATAAAGTTAATATATATATCTCTGAGGCTGACTTTGAGGGTCTTGGGGATCCATCTTATAACGGTTCGGCTTTAATGCAAAGGGCAGAATCTTTTAAAGAAGAGGGGAGTATTTTTGTTAAGGAGGGAGAAAATATTTCCCTAGCAGGTCTAGAGATAGAAGTTATCTTTACCCCTGGACATACAAAAGGGGGAGTTTGTTATAAATTAGAAGACATAATTTTTTGTGGGGACACTTTATTCTTCCACTCTATTGGAAGAACAGATTTTCCAGGGGGAGATCATGCTTTACTTGAGAAATCTATTAGAAATAAAATCTATACTTTAGATGAAAATATAACTCTTTTAACAGGGCATGGTCTAAAGACCACAATTTTAGAAGAGAAAAATAATAATTCTTTTTTTAGGGCGTAATATATGGAAAAGCATAATCTTGATTTAGGGGAAGGTATTCCTTTTTCATATGTAAGAGAAATTTTAATGTTATTCTTTTTTGAAAAATATAAAGATATTCAAATAAAGGTATATAAAAAAGGAAAGTACATTTATGCTTTTTTAAATGGATACGAAGTAAGGGAATCTATAGACATTAGCCTTAAAAATGGGGTTAAAAAGGCAGTTTATAATGTTTGTAGCAAGGCAGAAAAAAAGACTTTTCCCTATGGT
>CAYJAA010000059.1:0-806 GCA_964368185.1 uncultured Lachnospiraceae bacterium
AACTCTTTTTCATAATACTCTTTAACCATTCCTTTTAACAAAGGGTCTTTTTCAAGGTCGCAAACCCCAATTAAATCAATCCCTATATCATATGCTATTTTTTTAACTTCCTCTTTTAAATCTTTCAACTTTACCTACCTTAAATTATGGGCTATCTTTTCTATTTTTTTAAAGCGATTATTAATTGTAGAACGGCTAATTTTAGGGGTGAACATATTTCCTATTTCATTTAAAGAAGCTTCTGGATTATCAAGCCTTATTGTAGCAAGCTCTCTTAAGTTTCTATCTAAATAGTCTAGGCCTTTACGTTTTATAATATAGTTTATGTTTTCAATTTGAGTTAGGGAAGAGTTAATTGTTTTATCTAAATTTGCAGTATCACAATTATTCCTTCTATTAATATCATTTCTAACTTGTCTAAATATTTTTGTATTTTCTATTTCTAAAACAGCATTATGGGCTCCAATCAATGCAAGTAAATTAATAATATGCTCACTATCTTTTAAATAAACAATAAAGCTTTCTTTTCTTTTTATAATACTTCCATTTATTTCGATCCCTTTTAGCAAAGATAGAATATCATTTCCATAATCTTCATTTTTAAGAACAAATTCTAATTGATATCCCTTACTTTTTGGAGAAGTTAAGTATCCACAAGAAAGAAAAACTCCCCTTAGATAAGCACAAATATCTTTTTTACTTGTTAAAGAGTCGAAATTAATTCTATGATTTATTTCAAAGCCTCTAGATAGTTCAATAATTCTAAAATAATCAAGAACATGAAAGGCCTCATCTTTATCAAGTAT
>CAYJAA010000059.1:816-7365 GCA_964368185.1 uncultured Lachnospiraceae bacterium
GTGTATATATAAAGGGGTCTTTTAAGTGGGTTTTTCTTAACAGCGATTTCTAGACTTACATTAAATACATCTTTAAATAAGGAAAATATCCTCCTTGCAACTCTGGCATTTTCAATATCAATAACTAAATTTATATTTCCAAGACCCTTTAATTTTAAATAAGAAGAGGTTTGTAAAAATCCATATATTTCACACTCTTTTTCATATACATTCTCATTATTTATTTGACATAATTTATCCTTTGCATCACTACAAAAACTCATTATTTACTAAGCTCCACATATAAGTTGTTTTCATCAATAACCACATTAACAATTTCGCTTTTAGATGTTGGAATATTTTTCCCAACAAAATCAGCTCTAATAGGAAACTCTCTGTGGCCTCTGTCTACAAGAACTGCTAGCTGTATCTTTTTTGGTCTTCCAAGGTCTACAATAGCGTCCATAGAAGCACGAATAGATCTACCTGTAAATAAAACATCATCTACTAAAATTGTACATTTATCAATAAGAGGAATATTATTATTACAAGAAATATCAGACTTATCTTTAATATCGTCTCTATAATTTGTAATATCAAGGGTGTATACAGGAACGTCTACCCCTTCGATTAGTTTTATATTTTCTCCAATTTTCTTAGCAATATTTATCCCACCATTTTTTATCCCTATGATGATTAAATCTTCAACCCCATTGTTTCTTTCTAATATTTCATAAGTGATTCTTTTTATGCTTCTTGTAATATCGTTGTCGTTCATAAGTATTTTCATATTTTAACCCCAGTATATTATTTAAAACTTATTTTTAAATATCTTTTTATTATTAATTTAAATATGTTATAATTATAACATATTTGGTTAAATTTTTACAAAATTAATATTTTAAGAGGTTTATTTATGAAACAACTAAAGCAAAATGCAATATACATAATTTCTTTTATGTTTTTTATATTACTATCAGCTTCATTTACAGCACAAGATTATTTAGATAGCTCATATAGCGTAGACTTAAAGCCTAAAACAGTTTATTATGCTTTTACAGGGGAGTTAGATGAATATCTAAAAGGAAGTATAGGTAGTAGCGATGATGATCAAACTTCAGGGGGAACTAGTGAAGGTAGCACATATAAACTAGGGGATAAAAATGATGAAATTTTAAAATATCAACTCCTTTTATATTATATGGACTATATTACATTTACCCCAGATGGACAACTTGGAGCAGCAACAGAAACTGCTATTAAGGCTTATCAAGAAGAAGCAGGAATAAGTGTTAATGGATTTTTAGACAAAGAAACAATGGAAAGCCTTGACAGTGCAGATATAGAATATACACTAAATAAGTCAAGTGATGATATATTAAATTATAAGCTTAAGTTATACTACCTAGGATATTTTGATGAATATCCTTCAGATGAATTTGACAAGGAAGCAGAAGCGGCTACTGAAAAATATCAAAGTGATAAAGGGCTAAGTGTTAGTGGAACAATTAATGCTCAAACAAGAACTTCCCTAGATAGCGAAGATATTGAGTATAAAAAAGAGCATCAAGGGGAAGAAATTAAGAGCTATCAGCTAACTTTAAAAAGTTTAGGATATTTTGAGGAAACAACAGATGTAAATGGGTATTTTGGAATAGCCACTGAAACGGCAGTAAAATTTTATCAAGAAAATAATAACTTAGAAGAAACAGGAACCCTTAATAAAGAGACTCAAGAGTCTTTGAAAAAACCAGAAAGTGATCAAGTAAAGGCAGAGTAGAAGAAAATAAATAAAAGAGAAATAATTTTTAAGTATTTCTCTTTTTTTTATTTAAGGATTTATTATAAATTCATAAAAATGAAAATAATGGTCAACACTATAAAAAAAATTATAGTGTTTTATTTTTTTGGAGTAAAGATTATGAGGGAAATAAATTCTTTTATTTTTCCAACAGTTATAAGAAGCATAGTGTCGGTGGTTAGTATTTTTATTGTAGCAAAAGCAATAGGCCCAAAACAAATTGCTCAGCTAACTTTATATGATTATATTGTTGGAATAACAATAGGCTCTCTTGCAGCAACTTTGTGTGTTGAAAGTTCTATTTCTATATATGTCAGTATAACTGCCATGATTACCTATGCGCTGTTTACTATTTTAACGGCAAAGCTAACAGAAAAGTCTATTTTTTTTAGAAAATTTTTTACAGGAACTCCAAATATTTTAATATATAAAGGAGAAATTATTGAAAAAAATTTAATAAAAAGTAGATACGATATTAATGATTTGTTGTCTCATTGTAGGATTAATGGTTATTTTAATGTGGCAGATATAGAATATGCGGTTTTTGAAACTAATGGACATATTAGCTTTTTAACGAAAGAAGATATGAGGGGTGTAGTTGTTAGGGACATAAAAAAAACAAAGGAAAAAAGAATGTTATTTTCAAATGTAATCATAGATGGAAAAATTATCAAAGAAAACTTGCTTAAACTTAAAAAAGAAGAAAAGTGGATAATAAATCAGCTTTATATTAGGGGACATAAAGACATTAAAGAAGTCCTTCTTATGACTTTAGACGAAGAAGATAATATTAATGTTTATTTGAGAAATAGAAAAATCGAAAATGAAAATATTTTTATATAGGTGATGTATGAGAGAGAATTTATACAAAAGTTTAGAAAAAAATTTATTAGAAGTTAGAAATACTGTAAAGAAAGATGACACAGTAAAAATTAGGGTAATACAAAATTATAATATTAAATATGGGGTTATTTTTATTGATGGTATGGTGAACTCTCCTATCATTAATGAATCAGTAATAAGACCTATTGTAGATAATAGGAGAATTTTCTTTAGGAAAAATAGTTATAACTTTTTAACAAAAAAGCTTTTATATACGAATAATATGATAAAGGGTAAAACCTTTAGTAAGGTATTTGAAAATTTATTATTTGGTAGCTGTATTGTTTTTATTGATGGAATTGATGAAGCCATTATTATCGATACAAAAGGCTTTATAACCAGAACTATATCAGAGCCTCAAAATGACAAAGGAATTAAAGGTCCAAGAGAGGGCTTTAATGAAAATATATTAACAAACTTATCTTTGGTAAGAAGAAAGATACAAAGTGATAATTTAAAATTTGAGTTTTCTTCCCTTGGAAAGGTTACTAAAACAAAAATTTGTTATTGTTATATTGATAATATAGTAGATAAAAAAATCTTAAAAAAGCTAAAAAAGAAAGTAGAAAAAATTTCTTTAAATGGGATCCTTGACACAAACTATATTGAAGAAATCATAAAGGATAATCCATATTCTCCTTTTAAAACTTCTTGTAGCTACGAAAAACCAGATATAATTGCTAGTAAATTATTAGAAGGTAAGGTATGTCTTTTTGTTGATGGTAGCCCATTTGTAATGAGTGTTCCATACTTTTTTATAGAAAATTTTCAAGCTAGTGATGATTATTATTTAAATTATTATTACGCTTCATTTTTTAGACTTATTAGAATTATTAGTTTTTTTATATGTATATTAACCCCTGCTATTTATATTAGCTTAATATCTTTTCATAAATATATCCTCCCCACTAGTCTGGCGATAGGGATTAGTATAGCAAGAGAAGGGGTTCCAATTCCAGCTATTTTAGAAGCCTTTTTACTTATATTTGCTTTTGAAATATTAAGCGAAGCAACCGTTAGAATGCCCTCAAATTTAGGGCAGGCTCTTAGCATTGTGGGGGCTTTAGTAGTTGGGCAAGCAGCGGTTGAGGCAAGGCTTGTAAGCGCTCCTATGGTGATTATCATTGCTCTTTCTGCTATTACTGAACTTATGATACCAAAGCTAAAAGGAGCTAGTATTATTTTAAGATTTATATTTTTAGCTTTAGCAGGCTTTTTTGGAATGTATGGGGTTTTCTTTGCTTTTATAGCCCTTATTATACACATTCTTTATTTATCCTCTTTTGGTATTTCCTATACTTCTAACTTTATTAGTCTTGATATTAAAGATATAAAAGACACTTATTTTAGGTTGCCTTTTTTCTTAAGTAAGAAGAAATCTAAAAATATTTTTAAAAAGAGTTAGGGGGAAAATAATGAAAAGTAAAAAAATTATATTTGTTATAATGATTATTTGTTTTTTATTTACTTTGATAGGTTGTTATGATTATAAAGAAATTGAACAAACGATTATCGTCCTTGGAATAGGGATTGATAAGGATATAAATACAGGGGAATATGAAGTAAGTGCTGAAATATTAAACACTGATGAACTATCAGCCCAGCCTTCTTTAAACACCCAAGTAATTAGCTATAAAGGTAAAACCATATATGAGGCTATGAATAATCTTATTAATATTTCAAGTCAAGAGATATATTTTACTAATGCTCAAATTTTAGTTATCGGAGAAGAGCTAGGAAAGGAGGGTTTATATCAAGTTGTTGATAGTCTTATAAATAATAATGATATTAGGCTTTCTATTGATTTGCTTGTGGCTAAGGGGATGAGTGGGAAAGATTTACTTTTAAAAAAATCGAAAATTGCGCCTATATTATCAAATGAATTAAAACAAAATTTAAATGAAGTAAGTAAAAATTTATCTCTTGTAATTAAAATGCCTTTATATAAGGGGCTTGATACTTTAATTGATAAAAGTCAGATTCTCACTATCCCTGTGGTAAGCGTAGAAGAGGAGTTAGGAAAAAACTCCTCAGAGGAGGAGGGGAATATATTTTTATTTGAAAGTAGCGCTGTTTTTAAAGATGATAAGTTAGTTGGATATTTAGAAAAAGAGGAAAGTTTATATTATTCCATTCTTACTAATAATGTAAATTCAGGGATCATAACTAATAAAAACGAAGATTTTCAGGGAAGTCTAAAAATAAATGAAAGCAGCCTGAGTCTTACTTTAGAGGACAGTGACTTAAGGGCTGAAGTTTTTATTTCTGGACAGATAATGGATTATTACTCTAAGGAAGGTATATTTGATTTAAATAATGAAGAAGATAGTGACAAGGTAAAAAGTATTATGGCCACTTATATAGAAGACCAGCTTAGGGAATTTATTAAAGAGTCAAATGAAAAGTATGGGTTTGATATTTTCAGTTTTCCCTCTGTCTTAGATAGTGAGGGCAGTAGTAAATATGAGGATTTAGATTTTTCCCAAATAAAAGTAAATGTTGATGTAACATTAAATCTTGAACACGAAAAATATTCATATGATATTAAAGGAGGGGAAAATGGGGAGTAATATTTCTCTTAAAAGTTTATTTTCTTTAATAGTCTTATATATAATTTATACCCCACTTATTATAGGGCAGGGGGTTTTAAAAAGTGACTATGGGTATGTATATATAATATTAGGTTTTGTAATTTCTATTCCTATGATGCTTTTAAGTTTAAAAGTGTTACAGCTGCAAAAAGATAAAGACTTATTTACTTATATTTGTGAGAACAACAAAAAAAGTATAAGTAGAGTTTTTATAAGCTTGATTACATTATATTTTATTTTAATTGGAGTAGTGGATATAAAAATATTTTCTTCTTTTACGAAAATGATGATTTTTCCCAGTACCCCAGAATTTATATTTATTATATTTATTTTAGTATTAGTTTTTTTTGGGATTTATAAAGATTTTAATGTCCTTGGGAAGTTAGCTTGTTTTTTATTTATATTTGCTTTTATGTTTTATATCTTTGCTACTATTACTTCTATTTTCTATATAGATATTAAGAGTTTTACCTTTAATATAGGAGGGGAAGAGGATATATTTTTAAATTTACTAACTATATTTAATATACCTTTTTTACAATTATTTGCCTTTAATTTTATAGGAAATAAAGTAGAAAATAAGAAAAGTTTAAAAAAAGTTTATTTTTTTGCTATAGCTGTTGGGGTAGGGATTATATTTATTCAGCACTTAAGTGATATTTTAGTTTTAGGTCACAACCTAATAAAGATACTTCCTTATCCATCTTACTCAAAGGTGGGCGTAGTTAGTGTGGGAAATTTCATTGCTAGATTTGAAATTTTATATACTTTTATTTATATATCTAGCTTGATAGTTAAGGTGGGAGTTTGCTTTTATATAGGGAGCTTAGGGGTTTATCATATTTTAAAACCTTTAAAAAGACTCGTATTTACCTTAGGAGGGGCTTTAAGTCTATTTTTATTTATGGATATAGGGGGAATATTATCCTTTGTTAATAGTATATTGTATATAGCTCCTTGTATTATAATACCTGTATTTATATATATTTATATAAAGTCTAGGAAAAGAAAAGAGTTTGGTGATGAATCTTCTAATTAGGGTTTATGACAATAGCAAAAAGATATTTCTTGATAAAAGTATAAAAATCACTAAAAATTTCATTACGATAAATGATGATTTTATCAACCCTTTTATAGGTGAAGAAGTGAAAGAAGATATCTCTTTACTGGAAATTTTCATAAAAGGTAGAGGGATTTCTATGGTTATAAATAGCTACTCTTTAACAAAATCCCTTCATATTTATAAGTTTGATGAAGAGGAGGTGTCCTTTAATCTTTTAAAGGTGTCTAATGTGG
>CAYJAA010000060.1:0-7208 GCA_964368185.1 uncultured Lachnospiraceae bacterium
GGAAGTTATATAGCATATTCCAAATTTTGCTCTCTTTAAAGCCTGTTGCTTCGTTAGGAAGTACATCTTCCGATATATCCTCTAAAAATTCTGAGAAAATATTATATAGCGTAACAAAGTAAATAAACTCAGGCGAATTTTCTTTATAAACATTTGATATGCTGCTTAGCACCTCGTCTGTCACATCTTGAAGTTTGTTTTTATCATTCCATATTTCTTCAAATGTTGATAAATAAGTGGCGCTTGCAGGAAATCCCATCTTGTGAACATAGTTTGACATATTATTACCGCGCTCACAGCCTATATCAACTGTAGTAAACCCATCTATAGGTAGATAAACTGATGTGTCATCACCATTTTCAAGCGATATAAATTTCGGCATATTTTCGGTAGTGATATTGGACTTAAAAGTTACTTTCTTTTCAATCCACTTAGCGCATTCTTGGGCAATAGCTTTTTGAGTAAGTTCATTTCTTAGTTTAACTTCAAATTCTGTGCCATACAAACTTTTCTCTCTCGCCATTCTTGGAATATAAAACTCTCTCTTTTCTTTGCCAAGTTTGTCTGTAACAAAAGTAGGTAAAGTAAAGATGAATTTTAGCTTGTCAATACTATTTAGCCTCTTTTTCAGCTCGTTGTAAGCGTATATTGAAAAACTAGCTCCGGCAATGGATACCTTGCTTCCTTTTTTTATTGAACGATCTAAGTCATCACGGACTGTTCTCGTCACATTATCAAACATTTCCGGCATATTGGGTATAACAGTTTTTTGTGGAGCAAGATTAATAACTTCAACACCTTTTTTATTTGCATAGTCAATAGTATATTCCGTTGCACCACCAAGTCCATCGTAATAGCAAATAAGCCTTGCTGAGTGATTAATTAAATGTTCATTGCGCACACGATAAGCACCGCGATTATACCTATCCTCTAAAGTGATTACATCGTCTGAACTATTTAATATCAAAGAACAACTTTCTTTTTTTGTTTTGCTATCTTCAAAAGAAACAACACTTATTAGTTTTATATGTGGATAGTCTTTTTTGATAGATATTATTTCTAAAGCGGCATAACTATCAAATCCCTCGGCAATACCGACAAGGAAGAATTCAAAGCCATCGGATATCGCTTCTCTAATGGCATTGTTTAATTCATTTTTTAGATTAACAACAGTATTTGCTTTTTCATCTCCACCATCAGGCATTTTTTCAGGTCTATAACCAGAAAAAGAAACGGCTTTATTCATTTCCATACTTTATTCCACCTCTATAAAATCAACAATATCTCTTATATAGCATTTTAAACCATGAATATTTTCATGAGAACATCCATCAAGATTGTATCACATTTATTAAGCTTTATCATAGTAACTTGATCTATCTCTGCTACATCTATTAACTCTCTTTTTTATATCATAGTCAATTAATAATTTTTATAACTTTCCATAGCTAACTTTGATAAAATCCCCTCTAATAATATTACAAAAATAAACTCATATAATATAAAAATTATAACATATATTAAACTTAAATGTAATATTTTTTGCTTGCTTGTGAATGTTTGTATAATCCCTTGTAGAAACCTCTTTAATATTAGATTAGCTACTAAACACATCCCCATCATCTATGCTCCCTATATGATTTGTAATAAATGTGAGAAGTTATTTTTTTATTAATAGGAACTCTCATTGCAATTTTACAACCCAATACATTAGATAAAACTTCTGATGATATTCTAATTTTAAATATGGAAGCACTAAAAAGATCATAAAAAAACGAGCATTTTCCTAAGAAAAAGCCCGTAAGTATTTATATCATCATTATCTATTATCAATGATAGTTTTTTGGTGATTTGGTGAAGGCGAGGGGAATTGAACCCCTGTCCGAAAATACCTTGATAACATCTTCTCCGAGTGCAGTCAATTGTTTTATTTAACACATATTGGAACAATTAACAAATCCAACACATGCGATTTTCAGTTTTATTTTATATAGTCGAAAAACCCTATATAAAAGTCCCTACTCTATTTGAAGGCTATAAAATCCACGTAGGTCAGGAAATTATAACCTGCTGCAATTAAGCAGCGAATGATAAATTATTGTTATCGTTTATTTTTAAAATTGCTAATTTTAAAGATGATTCGCCCATCTACTCGCTTATATTATCTTAATACCCCCGTCGAAACCATTGCGCCCCCATAATTATCTATAGCTATTTTTAAGGCTTCTGTCCATGTCTCTTTTAGCGTCTTTTTTTGCGATTGAATCTCTTTTGTCATAGAGTTTTTTACCTTTTGCAATAGCGATATCCATTTTAACATAACTATTTTGAAAATGCAAATTCAGTGGAATTAATGTAAATCCTTCTTTTTCCAAAGCTGATTTAATATTCCTAATTTCTCTTTTACTAAGAAGTAGCTTACGCTCTCTTAGTGGATCAACATTATTAATATTTCCTTGTTCGTAGTGACTAATATGCATATTTGAAATAAATACTTCCATATTTTTTACAAATGCGTAAGACTCATTTAAGTTTACTTTCCCTTGCCTAATTGACTTTACTTCTGTTCCTACTAAAACAATTCCGGCTTGATAAGTTTCCTCAATGAAATACTCGTAAGTCGCTTTTTTATTATTTACAATTATTTTCTTTCCCATAACAACTCCCTATATATCCATAAAAATTATCATTTACTTTTAGTAATACTTAACATAATATAAGTAGTTTATACTTTAAAGAATTACATAAAATAAAATTGCAAAGTAATGAAAAACTGTTCCCCCAAGAACAAATAAATGCCAAATAGAGTGCATATATCTATGCTTTTTCATCTTGTAAAATATAACCCCAAAAGTATACATTAGCCCACCTGCAAGAAGTAGAAGCATTCCTGGAAGAGAAAGAGCCTCTATTAAAGGCTTAATTCCTATAACAACCGCCCACCCCATAATAAGATATATTCCAAGAGATACTTTTTCAAACTTTTTAATATCAATAGCTGTTAAAATAATTCCAATTATAGCACTAACCCATAGCCCTATAAATAAAAGCCATCCTACACTATCCCTTAGGGTTACTAAGGTAAATGGAGTATATGTTCCTGCTATTAAGAGGTAAATACTACAATGATCAAAAATTCTAAATATTTCTTTTGCCTTTTCACTAGTTATTGAGTGATATAAAGTAGAAGATAAATAAAGTAAAAACATAGTTATCCCATATATTAAGGAACTAAAAAAGCCCCACATATCTCCATAAACATATGCTAAAACCATTAACACACTACACCCAGCTACTGCAAAACATATTCCAACACCATGAGATACCGAATTAAAAATTTCTTCCCCTAGTGTATATCTTTTTTCCTTTTCCATACTTTCCTCCGATGCCTTTTTTATGTAATATAAATTAGGTATTATTATATCACTAAAAAAAAATTTTACCTATAGATTTAATGATTTCTTTTATGTAAATAATTCGCAGTTTCTCTTAAAAAATCTGCCTCTTTGCCAAATATAGATAAACTATCAACAGCTTCTTTATATAGCTGATCTACTTTTTCATAAGACTTATCAAGTCCATAAACATATGGATATGTCATCTTGTTATGCTCACTATCCATACCAACTTTTTTCCCAAGCTTTTTCTCGTCCCCAACAACATCTAAAATGTCATCTACAACTTGAAACATTAGCCCAATACTAGCTGCATAATCTTCTAAAGCTTTTAACTGTTCTCCCTTTGCTCCCCCTACAATTGCCCCTGCTATAATAGAAGAATTTAAAATTGCTCCTGTTTTGTGAGTGTGAATAAAGTCTAAAATTTCTTTATTTGCCTCAGTTCCCTCACTATTCATATCTGCAACTTGACCTGCTATCATTCCTTTTACTCCTCCACTAACTGCTATTTTTTTCCATAGCTATTGTATAAGCAGTAATGTCTTTTGCCTTTAATGCTCCTTTTATCATAACCTCATAACATAAGTTAAGTAGAGCGTCTCCTGCAAGTAATGCTGTTGCGTAGCCATATATCGTATGATTAGTAGGCTTTCCTCTTCTAAGCTCATCATCATCCATACAAGGTAAATCATCATGAACTAAAGAATACGTGTGCATCATTTCTATCCCACAAGCTAAAGGAATAGCCTCATTAACATCTCCCCCAACACACCTACAAGCCTCTAGTAATAGAATAGGTCTAATCCTTTTTCCTCCAACAAATAAAGAATAGTTAAAACTTTCAAATATTTCTTTTGGATTACCCTCATTATATGTGTTTTCTTTTAATATTTTTTCAATGAATTCTTGCTTTTCTCTTAAAGTATTCTTAAAATGGTTCATGTGCTTCCACCTCGTTAAAATCTTCCAAACTTCCCTCATCCCCTTCTTCATCTACTAACACTTTTACTTTCTCGCTAGCTTTTTTAAGCTCGTTTTCTAAATCTTTTATTATCTTACTAGCTTCTTCATAGCTCTCCACACTTTTTTTAAGACCTAAACTTCCACTTTCCATATCTGTAGCTATTTCTTCAAGCCTAGCTAATTTATCTTCAAATGTATTTTTTTCTTCCATTATCTACTCTCCTTATTTATAACTTTAGAGGAAATTGTTCCATCTTTCATAAGCAAATCTATATTGTCATCTATATTGATTTCATTAGCTGAGGTTAGTATTTTATCTTCTTTACTTATAATAATAAACCCTCTTTTTAAGCTGTCTTCAATTGATAAGCTTTTTATTAATTTTTTTAAATTATTAATCCTATCATTGTAAGTATATAACTCATTACTTATATTGTTATTTATACTACCCTTTAACTTATCTATATGCACTGTAAGGTTTAATATATTATCATAAGGCCTTAAAAAACAACTTTTCTCTTTTATACTATCTAGCTTACTGCTTTTAATATCTATTAAATTATTAATACTAATATGAATTCTTCTATTAATATCATTTAACTTATATATTTTATCTTCTAATACATTTACTGCAAGCTCCCCAGCAACAGAAGGTGTCGCCGCCCTAATGTCACTAACAAAGTCACATATAGTAAAATCCGTTTCATGACCTACTGCTGAAATAATAGGGATTTCGCTATCATAAACACTTTGTGCTAAAACTCTCTCATTAAAAGCCCAAAGCTCCTCAATGCTTCCCCCACCTCTACCTACAATAATGGTATCAGCTAATTTTAATCTATTTATTTTATATATTGTGTTTGCAATCTCTTCCCCACTGCCCTCTCCTTGCACCTTAACAGGACATATAATGATTTTTATAAGCTTATTCCTTCTTTTAATAACGCTAATAATATCTCTTACTGCTGCTCCTGTTTTTGAAGTTACAACGGCTATAGTCTTTGGGTTTTTAGGAATTTCTTTTTTGTGACTTTCATCAAAATATCCTTGCTCTTTTAAAGTTTCTAATAATTTATTATATTCTTCATATAAGTCCCCAAGGCCTTTTTTCTTCATACTTTTAACATAAAGCTGATAATTTCCATTCTTTTCAAAAACAGATAAATATCCACTTATTATAACTTGCATTCCATCTTTAGGCTCAAAGTTAAGAGAAAAAGTATCCCCTTTAAACATAACACAAGTAAGTTTTCCACTTTTATCCTTTATAGAAAAATATAAATGTCCAGAAGAATGTCTTTTATAATTAGAAATCTCTCCTTTTACCTGTAAATTATTAAGAAGAGAATCATATTCAAATAATCTTTTAATATATGAATTAACATCTTTGACGGTTAATATAATATTTTCTTCCAAATATCCTCTCCTACTTCTCACTTGTCTTAAAAATTTTGTCTAAGATTCCATTTACAAATTTAGCCTCTTTTTCATCACAATAAACATGAGACAGTTTTACCCCTTGATCTAAGGCTACTTTACTTGGAATTTCATCTGTAAATAAAATTTCATATACTGAAACCCTTAAAATTGACTTTACATGGTTTGATAGTCTATCAAAGGTCCACCCTACTAAATAATTACTAATTGTTTCATCTATTTTATCAATATTTTCTAAAATTCCTTCAATAGTAGCTTTTGCATATTCCCCTTGAGAACCTCTAAGCCCCTCTTCTTCCAATAATCTTTCATACATATCTAAAAAATCATCATGAAATTCTTTTTGAAATATAATTCTAAATACTTTTTCTCTAGCTTCTTGTCTTTTCATAAATTCTCCTAATTCCTATTTTGTAGGTCTATAACTACTTTTTAGCGATACAATTCTATTAAAGACTAAACTATCCAGGGTAGAAAGCTTTATATCATTTACAAAAAATCCATTTCTTATAAACTGAAATCTCTCTCCTTTTTTAGCCTCTTTTAAATAAGGCTCAACATATCCAATAATCTCATTTAGAGAGTCTTTATTAATATTATCTAAAAAGTTATCACTATTACTATTTTCTTTTAAAAGAGGCTGTAAAAGTCTCACTTTTGCTTCTAGGCTATAATTTTTACTAACCCAGTGAATAGTTGCTTTTACTTTTCTTTTATCAAAGCCACTTCCTGACTTTGTTTCTTCATCATACGTACATTTAAGCTCTATGATTTTCCCATTTTCGTCTTTTATCACTTCATTACACTTTATAAAGTAAGCCCCTCTAAGCCTTACTTCATTTCCTGGAAATAGTCTGAAAAATTTCTTAGGAGGCTGTTCCATAAAATCTTCTCTTTCTATATAAAGCTCTCTTTCAAAGGGAACTTCCCTAGTTTTAGAGCTTTCTAAATCTGAGTTATTTTCCATAGTTAAATATTCAACTTCCCCTTTAGGATAATTGGTTATAGTTACTTTTAGTGGGTCTAATACAGCCATTATTCTATCAGCTTTTAACTTTAAATCATCTCTTATAAAATAATCTAGCATTCCGCTATCTACAATACTATCCCCTTTAGCAACCCCAATTTCTTCACAGAAATTTACAATTGCTTCACTAGTAACCCCTCTTCTTCTAAACCCAGAAAGGGTTGGCATCCTAGGGTCATCCCACCCATCTACAATATTTTCATCAACAAGAGTTTTTAAATATCTCTTACTCATAATTGTATTTGTTAAATTAAGTCTTGCAAATTCAATTTGTCTTGGTCTTTTATTTTTATAATCATCTAAATTATCTAAAAGAAAATCATATAAAGCTCTATGGTCTTGAAATTCTAATGAGCATAAAGAGTGAGTGATTCCCTCTATTG
>CAYJAA010000061.1:0-4386 GCA_964368185.1 uncultured Lachnospiraceae bacterium
ATACACGGGAGGTTATGAATAATGGGAAAAAAAGTATTAAGTAAAGGTAAATCTATCGAAGAAGCTATTGAAAATGCTTTAAGAGAGCTAAACGCAACATCAGAAGATGTTGAAACAAAAATATTAGAAATTCCTACAAGTGGATTTATGGGAATTGGACACAAATTAGCAAAGGTGGAAGTTACCCTTAAAGACAAATCAGACAACACCGCAAAGGAATTTATTGAGTCTATCTTAAAAGAGATGAAAATAGACGCAACATTACAAGTGTCTATAGATGAAGAAAATTGTATGAACATCAAAATTTCTTCTGATGATATGGGAATTTTAATAGGGAAAAGAGGTCAAACTCTAGACTCTTTACAATATCTTACAAGTCTAGTGGTAAATAAATCTAGCGAAGATTATATTAGAGTAAATGTTGATATAAATAACTATAGAGATAAAAGGAAAAAAACCTTAGAAAATTTAGCTAGTAATTTAGCTAAAAAAGCTATCTCTACAAAGCGCCCTGTATCTCTAGAACCAATGAACCCATATGAGAGAAGAATTATTCATTCATTCTTACAAGATTTTGATAATATAACTACAAAATCTGAGGGAGAAGGCTCTAATAGACATTTAGTTATTTTCTATAGTGATAAATAAACAAATTATTAAATATAAAAAAAGGAACTTTGTTATAAAGTTCCTTTTTATTTTTTTATATTTATTTAATCTTTTAAATATTACTTACTTTTAAATCCTTCCCCTTGTACCTCATGAACATCTGCTAATATAACAAAGGCGTTTGGATCTATTTCTATAACCAGTTCTTTTAGCTGAGTAACTTCTGTTCTTGTTACCACACAAAAAACCACTTCTCTTTCCTCTTTTTTATATCCCCCTCTACCTTGCAAAAGGGTTACTCCTCTATCTAGTCTTTCAAATATAGCATCTGTAACCTCTCTTGGAGTGTCTGTAAAGATATAAAAAGCTTTAATATAAGTCATACCGTCTTGTATTAAGTCTATTACTTTCATACAAATATAAACTGTAATAACTGAATACAAAGATACTTCAACATTTTTAAGAACAATCCCCGCAATGGAAATAACTGTAAAATCTAAGATTAAAAGCCAAGTTCCAATTGTGATAGATTTGAATTTTTTGTGAATTAATAAAGCTAAAAGATCAGTTCCTCCAGTTGTCCCTTTAAATTTAAAGACTAAACCAATCCCAACGCCTATAACAATTCCCCCAAAAACTGATGCTAATAAAATGTCATCTGTTACTGGAGTAATGTTTGTTGTTAAGTCTATAAAAAGGGATAAACAAAAAGTCCCATAAAGTGTTTTTAGAAAATTCTTAACCCCAAGATCTTTAAGGGTCAGCAAAAACAAAGGAAAACACAAAAGAAAGGTCGTAACCCCTACAGGAAACCCTGTCTTTAAATAAAGAATCGTCGCAAGACCTGAAAATCCTCCAGGAGCAATTTCATTAGGAACACAAAATCCAGTAATCCCAATTGCCATAATAAAACACCCTAAAGTTACCATTAGAATATCAAAAAATAGCTTTGATCCCCTTTTTAAATTTACTTTTTGTGCCATAATTCCTCCAACTTTTAAAAAATATAATTATATTTACTATTTTGTTTTATATACTAGCCCTCTAAATGGATCTATCGTTACTTTATCTCCACTTTTATAGCCTTCAAAGTTATCTACTCCAACTAATACACTAATGTCATAATTCACAGACACTACCGCTGTATCACAGCTAAGGCCATGCTCTAAAGTAACTACCCCACCTGCTCTTTTAATATATTCATTTAGACTTGGAGTATACAAACTTACCCCTAAAATGTCTCCATCTTCAAATATAAAGTCTTTTTTATCCTCATATAATCTAAAGATACCTTTTTTTCTTTTTGTTCCAATACCTTTTCCAATTAACACATGCTGACCTACTGTCTCAACTCTAATAGCGTTAGTAGTTCCCCTATTACCTAAAGGTAGCCCTGCTGTAATAATTACAAGATCTCCTTCTTGTAAAATATTATTTTCAAGAGATAAAGTTATTACTTCTTTATAAGTAGTTTCTATATCTGAAAAAGATTCTGCTTTTAGAGAATTAACTCCCCAAACAAGGCTTAGTCTTCTTTGAACATAATCTTTATCTGTATAAGCAATAATATCACAACTTGGTCTAAATTTAGAAATCATTTTTGCTGTGTATCCACTACCTGTAGGAGTAATAATCGCTTTAGCATTTAAGCTTTTCCCTGTTGAACAAGATGCGAAACTAATACAATTTGTAATATTATTATCCCCTATTAGAGAATCAAAATTATTCGTAAAGTGTCCATCATACTCTAAATTAGCTTCTGCTTTTTCTGCAATTAAACCCATTGTTTGTACCGATTCAATCGGGTATTTCCCCGCAGCAGTTTCTCCTGATAACATAATCGCATCCGTTCCATCAAATATAGCATTAGCAACATCTGCAACTTCTGCTCTTGTGGCTCTTGGATTTTTTATCATACTGTCTAGCATTTGAGTGGCTGTAATAACTGGCTTACCGATTTTATTACATTTTCTAATAATATCTTTTTGTACAATAGGCACTTCCTCAGGAGGTATTTCTACCCCTAAATCTCCCCTTGCAACCATTATCCCATCAGAAACTAATAATATTTCATCAATATTATCTACACCTTGTCTGTTTTCTATTTTAGAAATAATATGGATATTTTCTCCACCATTTTCTTCTAAAACTTTTCTAATCCCTAAAACATCTTCTTTATTTCTAACAAAAGAGGCTGCTATATAATCTACCTCATTTTTAATACCAAATTTTAAATCATCAATATCTTTTTTTGTCAGCGCAGGAAGTTTAATATTTACCCCTGGGATATTAATGCTTTTGTTGTTTTTAAGCTCCCCACCGTTTTCCACCATACAAACTACATCATCACCCTTTATTTCCCTAACACTTAACCTAATAAGCCCGTCATCAATTAAAATAACATCTGATTTTTTTACTTCTTTAGCTAAGTTTTTATATGTTATAGAGATACCTTCTTCATTTCCTAGGCTATCATCTCCTTTAAGAGTAAAATACGCTCCCTCTCTTAAAAGAACAGCTCCTTCTTCAAATTGAGTTATTCTAATTTCAGGTCCTTTTGTATCTAGAAGAATTGCTATTGGTGTATCAAGTTTATTTCTAATTTTCTTTACCTTATCAACTCTTAATTGTTGCTCTTCGTGAGAACCATGAGAGAAGTTAAGTCTTGCTACATTCATTCCACTTGCTATTAAATGAGTTAAGATTTTTTCCTCATCACTCGCAGGCCCAATCGTACAGACTATCTTCGTTTTTTTCATATTTTAATATACCTTTATATTGATAGCATTGACGCTATTCTATACCCTTCTTCATCTAGTTTATATTCTACTTTTAATGCTTCATCTATATCCATATCAAGATATCTTCCCTTTTGATAACACATAGCTCTGTTTGTTTTACCCTCTAGTAAAGCTTCTACTGCCATAGCTCCCATTTTACTTGCTAGAATTCTATCAAAGGCAGAAGGTGAGCCTCCTCTTTGAATATATCCTAGATTTGTAGATCTTGCAGTTACCCCTGTTTTTTTCTCAATCTCTTTACAAATAACTTCACAATCTCCAGCCCCTTCAGCTAAAACGATAATGCTATGAAGCTTTCCTCTGTCTTTTCCCTTTGTCATTTTTTCACAAATAGCGTCTATATTAACTTCCTTTTCTGGAATAATAATAGACTCCGCTCCTCCAGCTATTCCTGAATAAAGAGCTATATAACCACTATTTCTACCCATTACCTCTACAACATTTACTCTGTTGTGAGAATGAGATGTATCTCTAATTCTTGCAATTCCATTTAAAGCTGTGTTTACTGCTGTATCAAAACCTATAGCGTATTCTGTTGAAGATATATCATTGTCAATAGTCCCAGGAAGTGTTACAACATTAATCCCTTTTTTACTTAACTTCTCAGCTCCCTTATAAGAACCATCTCCACCAATTACAACAAGCCCCTCTATCCCATACTCATTTAATGTTTCTACGGCTGTGTCTACTCCACTTTCTTCATACATCTCCATACATCTTGCAGTATATAAAATAGTCCCTCCTCTTTGAATAATATCTGCTACAGAATATATATCCATAACATTAATATTCTTTTCGATAAGACCTTTATAACCATAATTTACACCATACACCTCAAGCCCATTGTAAATTGATGTTCTTACTACTGCTCTTATGGCTGCATTCATACCAGGAGCATCTCCACCACTTGTTAAAACTGCAATACGTTTCATTTTTTAATATTCTCCTTTTTTTGTTTTATACAACATTTATTTAC
>CAYJAA010000061.1:4396-7108 GCA_964368185.1 uncultured Lachnospiraceae bacterium
TTACAATTATACTATATTACAAATGTAATGCAAGTATTTTTTAAATAAATTTATATTATTTTTACGTTTATATTCCTCACTCAATAACCATAATATCTTCCAGTTTATATTCTTTATCTAAGAGTAAAGTTGTAAACTCATTATTATGGGATTTTAAATATATAATAGGCTGAAAAGCTTCATTTTCTTCAAAGGGGAAGACTTTTTTATCAAAAGATAATGCTCCCTCTTCTTTTTTTATAATTAGATAACTTTCACCTAATTCTCCTTTAATTTTATCATAAATAAGGCGAATTGCACCATAATTATTTTTATATTTTACAGGAATTATTAAATAAAATTTATCTTTTTCACTCTCTATTAAAAAGTTTGTAATAAAATCCCCCTCAAAGGCTATTTTTATACTTTCCTCTTCTTTATTATTATAAAAAGAAGTTACTATTTCCTCCCCTCCTAAATAAGGAGACAAATCAAAATTTACAAAATTATCCATATTTGCTGTAACCTCTAGCCCATAAGAAGAAATTAAAGATAAATAACTTTCACTTTCACTTTCACTAATATCACTATAATAAAAAAGCTCTTCATTAATATATCCACTATCATAAAGAGGGAAATAAACTGAAAGCCCCCCTGCTTCAATTATATTCCCTCCATTTTTTACATAAATCACACATTCATTAAGGATATCCAAAAAACTAGTAAGAAAATCTTTAGAAATTACACCATTTTCACTTAGGATAGTAACAAAACTTTTTATATCTATCATATTGCTAAAACCCTCTTCCTCACTTTTACCACCAAAGGAAATAAGGCGACTATTTCTAAAGTCTATATCTAAAAATTCATCTTTATTTTTAGAAAGAATAGAAATCTCAGCAAAAAAACTTTCATATAAAGAAGAAACTTTACTTAAATCTAATAGACTCATAGTTACAAAATCATCTTTATTTCTAAAAACACTCTCATTATAATAACTATCTACAAAATATTCACCAACCTGTACAATATCTAAATTTTCCTGTGTCATTTTACTAAGAATATTCAAATAGTTAAAACCATACCCTAAAACAAGCTCTTCGCTAGAAACCATATAAGAAGCATAGTCTTTTATAATATTTGCAGTTTCTATACTGCTCATAAGACAAGCATCAAAAGCAACTAAATCTATTTTCTCATTTGTTATTTCAAAGCTCTCTTTAAAGGACTTCTCAAGCTCATTTAACATAAGGGTATCATTATTAAAATTTTCATCTTTAGCAAAGCCACTAATCGCCCCTCCCCCATGATTCCACAAAATAAGTATATATTCATCCGCCATATATCTTTCCATACTAAAAACAATAAAATCTTTTAAGGTATCACTACTACCCATATTCTTACTACCTATGGTTTCAATTAAATTTAATTTATTATCTTCTATGGAAAATCTTTGATTGTTTTGTGAAGATATTCCCTTAGTATGCCACTGTTTAGATCCTCCTGTTTCAATTATAATATTTAAGTTTTCATCATTATTTACTTTTATAATCTCACTTAAATCTCTACTAGCAAGTTTATTTTCGCTTTCAAGGTCTGAACCGTTCATATAAATAAGAACCGTTCTTGATGTATTTATATCACTATACTTAACAGTACTCTCACAACCCCATAAAAATAATACTAAAGCTATAAATAAAAAAACAATTTTCTTTTTCATAATAATTCCTCCTTTTAAGAAGTAACTTTTATATTATTATCTCCAATAAAACAAAATGATATAATATACATTGACAAATTAAAAAAAACATATAAAATTATACTTATACAAGTATATTGGGGGAAAATATATGAAAAAATCAAATAAAATCTTATTTTTAATAACCGTTAGTCTTTTCCTGTTACTTTCACTTGTTGGTTGTGGGAAAACACCACCAACCCTTTCACTTTTAGAAAGTGAATTTGAAGCAGGAACCCAAATAAACTATGAAGAAATCGTGAAGTTAGAAGGGGAAGATATAGAAAACTATACCTATGAAATACAAAACACTATTGATATAACTAGTGTTGGAACACATACTCTAACATATATTATAAAAGATATTGAAGAGGAAGATGAAGAAGGAATTACTCAGGAAGTAGAAATTACAATAGTTGATACTACACCTCCTGTTATTGAAGCAGATGAGGCTATTGTTATAGCAATAAACTCAAATGTAGACATAAAAGACTTTGTTAAAGTAAGTGACAACTCTTCTTCTGAAGTTACTATAGAAGTTCTTGATACCATATCAACAGCTGCACTTGGGGTTTTCCCTGTAAATGTAAAAGCAACTGATGCTAGTGGAAATGAAGCTAGTGTGAGAATAACAGTAAATGTTAGCCAAATGTCTTCTACTTCTTCAGACACAACATTTAATAGAATCGCTGGATATTGGGTAAATCAAGAAGATGATATCTTTTTATATTTTAAAGAAGAATATAATAGTAAAATCTTTATGATAAATAATCTTGCAAATGGAGCTAGCCAGTCCCTTGGAGGTGGAGAAATTAAGCTTATCGAAACCCTTAGTAGTAATACTCTTAAAGTTACATATTATGATGATAATGCAAAAAAAGAAGACAGCCTTGAAATTACTTTCCAAAATGGAAGTAGTCAAATTCAGGTAATCTCTGATGCTGATGTAATCTCTACAGAGTATCAATACTGGTCAGAGCAAAAAATAAATGATT
>CAYJAA010000062.1:0-6959 GCA_964368185.1 uncultured Lachnospiraceae bacterium
GGGGGTAAAAGCCTGTTATATTTTCCGTAAATATTAAGCCGCCCAATGATTCCCTCGCGGGAACGGCCAGCTTTGCTTTTTATAAAATAAAAAGCACCATATTTACTACTTATATACTATTAACTAGTAAAGAAATGTTATGATACTTTAAAGGAAAATGCCACTACCAATTTTGGTAGTGACAGTTTCTTTTTTTAATGGTAAGCCTATATAACTTAATCCTCTTTTTTATAAGGCTTTAACTATTTCGTTTTCGCCCTTGAAAAAACTGCAAAGAAATATCCAAAAACAATAGCCCCTGTAATTCCTCCAGCTGTTGCAGTAAGGGGGCCTGTAAACACCCCAATAATTCCACTTTCTTTAACAGCTAAAATTGTCCCTTTAACAAGGGAGTATCCAAAGCCTGTTAGAGGAACAGTAGCTCCAGCTCCTCCCAGCTTTACTAAAGGCTCATATAAGCCAAGAGCAGTTAAAATAACTCCAGAAGTTATATATATTACTAAAATTTGCCCTGAAACTAATTTCGTTAAATCCATTAATAGTTGAGCTATTAAGCAAATAAGCCCTCCAACTATAAATACATATACATATTCTATCAATTTTTATCTCCTTATAAACTTGGATAGTTCTCAATTGTTAAAGCGTGAGAAACACAAGGAATATCCTCTTTTTGCATGGCTGAAGTTTGACTTAAAAGGGCTCCTGTTGGTAAAAATAAAATTTTGTTTAATTTTTTTTCTTTAAGTAACTTATAAATATAAGAAGTAAATACACTTGCGCAACACCCAGCCCCACTTCCTCCACAGTTTACATCTTGAGTATTTCTATCATAAACTAAAAGCCCACAATCATTTAATTTATCCTGTATATTAATCCCTTTTTCTATTAAAAGATCTCTTAAAATATCATGACCATATTTTCCAAGGTCTCCTGTTAAAATCATGTCATAATCACTTTCAGATAGTCCTGTATCTTCAAAATGAGCAATTATTGTATGATAAGCAGCAATAGACATTGCACTTCCCATATCATTAGGGTCTTTTCTTCCATAATCCATAACTTTTCCTATTGTCATATAGGTTATAAAAGGGGGAGTATTTTCTTTTGTTAGATAAACAGCTCCACTACCTGTTACTGTTCTTTGGGATGTAATAGGAGGCTGAACACCAAGCTCAAGGGGAAATCTATATTGTCTTTCTGCTGTTGAAAAATGGCTTGTTGCACTAATAATTCCTTTAGTGATAAAGTCTCCATCAAGTAATGTAGCAGCTATTTGCATTCCAAGAGAAAAAGTAGAACAAGCATTATATATTCCCCAAAATGGAATCCCTATATCTCTAGCTGTAAGATTTGTTATACTAAGCTGATTTAATAAATCTCCTCCAATATAAATATCAACATCTTCTTTTTTGATACCGCTTTTTTTCAATAAATCAATTAAATTGTTATAACATAAAATATGTTCGGCTTTTTCATAACTATTTTGTCCTAGAGTATCATCAATATAAATCTTGTCAAAATACTCCTTTAATGGCCCCTCACTTTCTTTTGGGCCTACACTGGAATTAACAGCAGTAATGCTAATTGGTTTATTTAGTTTATAAGTTTGCCTGCCAATTTTTTTTGTCATTTATAATCTCCTTAAGTTATATTATGAAATTATTATATATAAAGGTTATAAGTCCAACAATTACACTTGAGGTAATCCCATAAACTAAAACCGGTCCTGCAATAATAAACATTTTAGCGCAAACACCAAATATAAACCCTTCAGATTTAAACTCCATAGCTGAAGAAACGATACTATTTGCAAAACCTGTAATTGGGACAATAGAGCCTGCTCCAGCTTTTTTTCCAATTTTATCGTAAACTCCAATCCCAGTTAAAAATGAACCTATAAAAACTAAAGTCATAGAAGTCATATTACTTGCCTCTAAAACTGAAAAGCCTTTACTTGTATAAAAATCATTTATAAGTTGTCCTATAATGCAAATAAAGCCTCCTACTACAAAGGCAGCTATTGAATGTTTTAAAATAGGGTTTTTGGGTTTATTTTTTTTCAAAATATTTTCAAACTTTTTTAAATTTACTTCTTCTTTATTCATTAGTGTCTCCTTTTTAATATCTTTTCCAAAAAAAAATAAAACTTTCAATATTTTTTTAAATATTAAAAGTTTTATATGATTTGCCAAGATGACTTTATAGAGGTTATAACTTTTTTTTCAATCCTTGAAATTTGTACTTGACTTATCCCAAGAACTTTTGCTACTTCACTTTGAGTCATATTCTTAAAATATCTTAGTATAATAATTTGTCTATCTCTTTTATCAAGGTTATTAATGGCATTTTTTAAATCTATTCTTTCGATTAAGTCTTCGTTTGAAAATTTATCATCTTCAATTTTATCCATCAAAAAGACTACAGAATTATCCTTTGCGTTATTAATCTCACTATATAAAGAGGTGGGCTGCATACAAGCTTCAAAGGCTGTTAAAACTTCTTCAGGAGTAGAATTTAACTTTTCACTAAGGTATTTAATAGTCGGCTCTGTTCCTGTTTGCTTGGTATATTCTTCAGTGATTTTTTTCGCTTTTAAATATAGGGTTTTAACGCTCCTACTTACCTTTATAATCCCCTCATCTCTAAAGTGTCTTCTAAGCTCCCCAACTATTACATAAACAGCATAGGTAGAAAACTTATTGTCAAAGTCAAAATTAAATTTTTTAATCGCCTTTATAAGTCCTATAGAGGCGATTTGAAATAAATCTTCATAAGCTGCATTTTGAGAGACATATTTTTTTACTAAAGATGTAAGTAGGGGAGAATTTATTTTAACAAGTTGTTCTAAAGCAAAAGGGTCTTGATTTTGTGCTAAGCGTATTAATGTTTTTATCTCATCAGAGAAATAATCTATTTTATCACTAGTCTTCATCATTACAACTATCCTTATTGTCAATTTTTTTTGTCATTGTTATAGTTGTTCCTGAATTTTTAAGGGATGTAACTATTAGTGAATCCATAAATGTTTCCATTATTGTAAAGCCTAAACCACTTCTTTCAAGCTCTGGTTTTGATGTAAAAAGAGGCTGTCTTGCTTTTTCGATGTTATCTATACCTTCTCCACTATCTTTTATAATAATTGTTAAGATATTATCTTCAATTACTGCTTTTAAAGACACTTGTTTTGTGTCATCGTTGTTATATCCGTGAATAATAGCATTAGTCACCGCTTCTGAAATACTGGTTTTTATATCACTTAGCTGATCTAGGGTGGGGTCTAACTCCACTACAAAGCCAGAAATTATCATCCTTGCAAGAGAAACATTTTCAATTATACTTTTAAATTTTACTTCTATGTAATTATTCATTTTTTACTCCTTATACTCCTTTATTGCTGTATCTAAATTTTCATAACAATCAAATATTGAAAGTATACCTGATAAGGCTAGAATCTTTTTTATGTTATTATTATTAATAACAACAGCGCATTTTCCACTTTTGCTATTTATAAGCTTGTACCTTCCCATTAATAGCCCTATTCCTGAAGAATCCATAAAATTTACCTTTTTTAAATCAAATATAATATTCTTTATATCTTTTCGATATAGCATAAAATCTGCCTTTTCTTTTATTTCTTTAGAAGTATGATCATCAATTTCTCCATTTACATTTATTATGGCGGTGTGATCCATTGTACTAATGTTTATATCCATGTCTTTACTCCATTCATATTTTAAGTACTCATTTACATACTTGATTTTAGCAAATAGGAGTGTAGAATCTTGTTTAATTTTGTTTTTTGAAAAATATAATAAAAAAGGAGTAATTGTATTACTCCCTTTATAAAAATTTTTATTTACTTACTTAAGTTTTTTTTCGTAAGAATCTACCATTCTTTTAACCATTTCCCCACCAATTGACCCGGCGTCTTTACTAGTTAAGTCGCCATTATAACCATCTTTAAGGTTAATATTAAGCTCACTAGCTACTTGTTTTTTAAATTTATCTAAGCCTTTTTTAGCTTCTTTTTTCATTTTTTCACCTCCATTAATTTAAATGTTACACTTTTATTATGGAAATATTCTCTTTAAATACTCTGGTAATTTTTAGGAAGGGCTTTAATAAAAAACATATTTTTATTAACATAATTTTTCCTAATAAGAATTGAAAAAAAATCTCTTAAGTAGTATACTGATATAATTAATAACTTTAGGAGAAAATATTATGAAAATGTGGTCTGGACGATTCAGCGAAGAAAACGAAAAAGAAATGGATGATTTTAATAACTCCTTAAAATTTGACAAAAGACTTTATAAATATGATATATTAGGAAGTATTGCTCATGTTAAAATGTTAAGCAAGCAAGGAATTATAAGTAAGGAAGATGAAAAAAAATGTATTGAAGGCTTAAACAAAGTCTTAGAAAATATTAATGAGAAAAAAATCATTTTAAATGATGAATATGAAGATATTCACATGGCAGTTGAGAGTATACTTACAAAAGAAATAGGGGAAAGTGCAAAAAAAATACATACTTGTAGAAGTAGAAATGATCAAGTTGCCCTGGATATGAAAATGTATGTAAGGGATGAAATCAATTTAATTAATGATCTTTTAAAAAATTTAATATTAAATCTTTGCACTATAGCAAAAGAGAATACAAAAACTGTTATGCCTGGGTATACTCACCTACAAAGAGCCCAAAGTGTAACCTTTGCTCATCACCTAATGGCTTATGTAGAGATGTTTAAAAGGGACTGTTTAAGAATGAATGATACTTATAATAGAATGAATACTATGCCTCTTGGTGCTGGAGCTTTAGCTGGAAGCACATTTGATATAGATAGAGAATATGTATGTTCCCTGCTTAATTTTGGTAGTGTTACAAAAAATTCTATTGATAGTGTTTCTGATAGAGATTATTTAATTGAGCTTTTAAATAATATTTCAATTATTATTATGCACCTTAGTAGATTTTGTGAGGAAATTATTATTTGGGCTAGTGATGAATTTAAATTTATAACTATAAGTGATAAATATTCTACAGGGTCTTCAATGATGCCTCAAAAGAAAAATCCAGATGTTGCGGAATTAATTAGAGGTAAAAGTGGTAGAATTTATGGGAATTTATTTAGTTTATTAACTATTATGAAAGGAATTCCTCTTTCATACAATAAAGATATGCAAGAAGATAAAGAAGCTATTTTTGATAGTATTGACACAATTAAATCTTGTCTTAGTATATTTACAGGAATGATTTGTAGTATTTCTATTAATAAAGGAAATATGTATGATGCTTGTGAATTTAGTTTTATGAATGCTACAGATGTTGCTGAATATTTAGTAAAGAAAAATGTTCCTTTTAGAGACGCTCATTTTATTGTAGGCTCTTTAGTAAACAAATGTATAAAAGAAGATAAATACTTAAATGATTTAAAAATTGAGGAATTTAAAGAAGTTAGTGATATATTTGACCTTGATATTTATGAAGTTTTAGATTTTAATGTAGGGTTAAATAAGAAAAATATGACAGGTTCTCCTAAAGAAGAAATCGTTGTTAAACATATTAATGAAATATTAAAATTTTTAAAATAAAATTCTTGACATTTTATAAAATCGGTGTATAATTAAACAGTAACATTTATTGATGTGGCCCCTTGGTCAAGCGGTCAAGACGTCGCCCTTTCACGGCGAAAACAGGAGTTCGATTCTCCTAGGGGTCACCATATAAAATAAATAATGTTTTAAAATGGCCTGGTAGTTCAGTTGGTTAGAATGCCAGCCTGTCACGCTGGAGGTCGAGGGTTCGAGTCCCTTCCAGGTCGCCATTTTATGGAGGAATGCCCGAGTGGCTAAAGGGGGCGGACTGTAAATCCGTTGACGTCGTCTACGATGGTTCGAATCCATCTTCCTCCACCATTTTTAAAAGTAATCCAAACTTTTTCTTAAAAGAGATAAAGTTTGGATTTTTTTTGTTTTTATTTATTTTCAAATGTAGTAAAAAAGATATTTATAATAACTTGTAAAAATAGAAAAAGCAAAATACTGTATAATTCATATACATTCAAATCAATATATTTAAAAGCATTATTTAATAAATGGTTCTTTTTTCCACTAATTTTCAAATATTCTTGACTATTTTATTAAATATTGGTAATATTGAATTTGAGAATTGTTCTCAAATTCATTTTTCTTAGGAGAGTTTATGGTAAAGTATAAAACGGAACAAAGAAAAAAGCTTGTTGAACTTATAAGCAGACACAATCATCATAGCTTCTCGGCTCAAGATATTTTTAGTGAAATTGGAAGTAAAGACATTAGTATGAGTGCTATTTATAGGAATTTAGCTGAGCTAGAAGATGAGGGAATTATTTGCAAGGTAAGTGATAAAAAGCGAGCAGGAACACTTTTTCAATATGTAAACCCTAAAAGCTGTAGAGGTATTATCCATTTAAAATGTGAAGAATGTGATAATACATATCATTTAACTAGTTATATTTCTAAAATGATATTTGACATGGCTGAAGATGAATTTAACTTTAAAACCAATAATTCCTCTGCATTTCTTTATGGAAAATGTGAAGAATGTTTAAAAAAATAATATTTAAAGGGAGTATATTAAAATGAAAAGAAAACTACTTAGTATTTTACTAATACTAGCAATCGTATCATTTTCAGGTTGCGAAGCAAAATTAGTTCACGATGAAAGTAAGGTTAACATTGTTGTTATCTCTTTTCACGAATATGACTGGGTTAGTCAAATTATAGAAGGAAATGAAGATGACTTTGTTTTAACTATCCTTAATGACAGTGGTGTGGACTTACACAACTATGAACCTAGTGTTGAAGAAGTAGCATTTATTTCTTCTGCTGATTTATTTATATATAACGGGGGAACTTCGGATCTTTGGGCAAGTGAAATTATCGAAAATCCTATAAACCCTGACTTAATATCTATT
>CAYJAA010000063.1:0-6755 GCA_964368185.1 uncultured Lachnospiraceae bacterium
GTCTTTACTTATTGTTCCGTCTCTGTTTGGTGCGTAGTCTAGGTATGGGGTGGTTATTAAGCCCGCTTCCCATTTTGCATATAAGGTTATATCACTTGTAACTTTATCAGTATCTAAGCTCCACTCATCTGTAAGACCCGCATCTTTATACCAACCCTGAAAGGTAAATCCTGTCTTGCTTGGAGTTGCTATATTTGAAATTTTTCCACCATGGGCCACATCATAAATATTTGAAAGGCTATTTCCACCATTTGTATCTAAAGACACTGTATGCCCACTTGTGATTTTTAAAGTTCCACTTTTATATATCACATTATATCCATCAGGGTTACTAATAATAGCTTGTGATGTTTCTATATCATAGCTTCCTTTGACTGTTGTGTCTTTAATATCTACTTCCATATTTGGAGGAGTTAAGATACTATCCCCATTTGTAAGACCCTCTACTTTATAGGTAAAGTCTGGGATATCCTCTCCTCTTTTTATAGTTTGATTATCTGATGTAATAGTAAGAAGTTTTTCAGATATGATAAAGGTTCGGGTCGCTTGTTTATTGGCATATATATCATCTCCTGCCTTTGTGGCAGTTATCGTTACTTGCCCTGCACTTAAAATGCTAGCCTGATCCCCAACAATTTTTAGGGTAGATGGATCAGAACTTACATAAGTCACTTCTCCTTCGCCACTACCCCCTGTTGTTTTTAATGTAAATGTCTTATCTCCATAAGTCTTGTTTCCAATAGAGTTTATAAGCATAGAATTTTGTGTACTCTTTCCACCACTAAAAGTAACAGTATCATTTACCCTGTTATAATTACTGTCTCCAAAGTAGCGAATATCTAGGGTATAATCCTCATCTAAAATTCCTGTTTTTGTATGAGTAATCTTCCCATCTACAAGGGTATATACTACATTTTCTATACTCATATCACCTGTAGGCTTTCCTGAAAGAGAAGTTTGTGGGGCT
This sequence comes from uncultured Lachnospiraceae bacterium, assembly GCA_964368185.1. GTDB lineage: Bacteria > Bacillota > Clostridia > Eubacteriales > Anaerofustaceae > CAYJAA01. The sequence continues at coordinate 968 of CAYJAA010000063.1, forward strand.
AGTATCTCAACAGTTATTTGAGCTGTTTTATTTCCTAAAGTCCCTGAAGTAGATACTTCTGTTTTTATAGTTGGAGTATATTTTTCTAAAGGCTCTCTTACTGCAACAGGGATATATTCATAAACTGTATTTTGCCCTATTGTAATTTCATAAACCACTGTGGTATTTCCCTTACCGGCAGCTACAATTTTATTATTTTCTATTACTGCTATGCTTATATCACTACTTGTCACCTTTGAATTTGCTATAAATCCAAGAGGATATTTAGCAATATTTGAGGAACTTTCCCCTGTTATTAAACTAGCGCTTTGTATTACTTCAATTTCATAACAGCCAATACTTAAAGCTGTTGCTCCATAACCTAAATTCCCAACTATTCCAACCCCTTGAGTTATATTTGAGGCTGTTTTATTATATATATTATCTATACTCTCAACGACCATTGGAGTTGTTGAAGATATATTTCTTCCATATATCCCTCCAATGATATTATTTTCTTGGCCCTCAATTGTACCATTAAAATAATTGTATTTTACTATAGCATCTGCACTACTGCCAACAATACCTCCTACAAGGACAGAGGTAGGAGAATTCGAGGTGATATTTACAGAAGATGTAGAATTTAATAATTCCCCTTCATACATAACCTCTCCTACAATTCCCCCAATAGCTCCTGAAGAAGTAGCACTAATGTTACCAGAAACAGAAATATTATTCATTTCCCCACTTAAAACCCCAACGACTCCTCCTGTAATAAAGCCATTTGAGGTAATATCTATATTTTCAAAATTAAGATTTTCTATTTTCCCATCTAAAACCTGAATAAACCCTACCTCTGCATTTACATCATCATTTTCTACAATTGTTAAGTTTTTTATTGTATGACCATTCCCATTAATGCTTCCTGTAAATGTAGTATTAGATCCACCAGCATCTTCACTCCCAATAGGCTCCATAATGATACCCGTCATATCAATGTCCTTTGTTAAGACAAAATGTTTATTTGGAGTTATTTGTAGTTGTTTCATATGATCTGGTTCGCTAATTTGATAAGGATCAGACACTGTCCCTTTTCCTAAGATAGGGGAGTTTTCTTCTTTAAAAGTAATCTCAAAAGTGATTGTGTCATTTAAATCACTTGATACATTTGATATTACAATATTTGAATTTGTACCGTCTGTATAATAAATACTATCTGGGTCAAAGTCAAAGGAAGAAGCCGATACACTTCCATAACTTGTTCGCAAACTTTCTTTAGATAAATAAGAGTCTTCTATTTCTCCAAGGGCTGAATTTAGCGAGGTTGTTCCTGGACGGAACATATATATATGAATTCCATCTCCATAATTTCCATAATACTTATTCACTGATTCATCTATTCTATATATAATAAGCCCCGAACCAAATATAGACCCTTCCCACTTCTCATCTGTTTTTCTATACTCAATCATAAAGTATTGAGATGGATAAGTCTTTGAGGTGATTTTATAAGCCACAGTTCCATTTTCTAGCAAGTCACTTGCGGTATTTAGAGTATATACCCCAGACTCTGAAATTTCTTCAACTTTAAGGTTCTTACCTCCATAAGTATTCCTTGAATAAACAAGAGGTAGCTGAGGAGGATATATAGAATCTCCCATAAGATCCCACTTACCTACAAGCTCCCCACTAAGGCCTTCTTTATATAAATCTGGATAGTCTAGCATATGTAAATATTCATGGGCAATCGTTCCTATCATCTTCCCATTATAAACATTTATACTACTAGAGCCTTCTCCTACAAGATTATATTTTCCTACATTTTTTCCATTTATACTAATTGTTTCATGAGAATAAAACTGAAATTTATGAGGTCTAAACATAGAATTACCCCCAAGGGCAGGGAGACCTTGGAAAACAAATGTAATACTGTCTATATTCCCATCTCCATCTAAGTCTAACTCCTCAGGAGTAAAAGCCTCCTCAATTTGAGGCTTTGCTTCGTTTATAATTTCTTTTAAGAATTCTTTTTCTTCTTTGCTACCCATAACCAAATTACTATAATAATCTTTGTCATAAGTTGCAGTTATTCCATAATATAATTTTTCACTTCCACTTGTAGTATAAGGGAAGATATGAGAGTTTACCTGAGTGTCACCCATTGTAATATCATTAACATAAGCTTTTAAAGATAATACATTTGTATCTGTTATATTATCATTGTCTGAATCTTTAAAGTCATTAAATGTCTTTTCTACACCTCTAGATTCCTCACTATTTAAGGAAATATCTTCCCCAGCAGCATTGAAATCTAGAAAAATGACAATGTTGTTAATCTGTTTCCCTTCTTGCACAGCGTAAACAGACTGAGTATCAAAAGCAAATAATCCTACGCACTCTATTATTGCCATGAAAGATATAATCAGCAGTAATAGCCTCTTTGGAAATATTTCTTTTTTCATTTTCATACTCCCTTACCTTTTATATTTTTTTATTATGAAGTAGTTAATTCCGTTCTATTTTACACCCACATCATACCAATTAGAAAGGTTATAAGCAATAGATATTGATAAATAAATTTTATTATTTTTTTCATCACTAAAAAAAAATACTACATATATACGCCTGCCAGTAAAGAAACTTTATAATCTAAAAGAAAAAGGAATGCCAAAAGCCATTCCTTTTATTTATATAAATTTACTCTTTATAATAAAATAATTGTTCTTTTGATATCAAAAGAACGAAAACTACCGCTTTTTTGGCAAAACGCGGGGTAAAAGCCTGTTATATTTGCCGTAAATATTAAGCCGCCCAATGATTCCCTAAAGGGAAGGTTCGGCTTTGCTTTTTATAAAAATAAAAAGCACCATATTTACTAATTATATACTATTATTAATAAAGTGGCATTATGGTACTAAAGTAAAACTGTCACTACCAATTTTGGTAGTGACAGTTTGTTTCTTTGCTAGTAGCTGTATATAGTAGTTGTAGTATTTTTTAGTGAAATATTACATGCTTATATCTACTCTATACCTTTTAAAAATGCATCTATAAAGTTATAAATTTCTCCATCCATAACTTTAGCTACATCGCTGATTTCAACCTTTGTTCTATGGTCTTTAACAAGGGTATATGGATGCATAACATACGACCTTATTTGATTTCCCCAAGCAATCTGCCCATAGTTTCCCTTAAGCTGTTCGAGTTCGTCTTTTTTTTCTTCTTCCATTATCTCAATTAACTTACCCTTTAATATTTTAAGGGCAGTATCCTTGTTTTGAAATTGGCTTCTCTCATTTTGACAAGAGACAACTACTCCAGTTGGAAGGTGAGTAATTCTAACAGCTGAGTCTGTTTTGTTAACGTGTTGCCCTCCTGCTCCTCCTGCTCTAAATGTATCTATTTTTAAATCTGAAAGGTTAATATTAAGGGTTATGCTATCATCAATTTCAGGCATAACATCTACTGAGGCAAAGGAAGTATGTCTTCTATTAGCGCTATCAAAAGGGGAGAGTCTAACTAGTCTATGAACCCCTTTTTCAGCTTTTAAAAAGCCATAAGCGTTACTACCTTCTACTAACATAGTCACACTTTTTATCCCTGCAGTTTCTCCACTTAAATAGTCTAGTATCTTTACTTTATAAGAATTTTTCTCACAAAACCGAGTAAACATTCTAAGGAGCATATTTGCCCAGTCCTGACTTTCTACCCCTCCTGCGCCTGGGTGTATAGAAATAATAGCGTTACTTAAGTCGTGTTCTCCCTTTAACAAATTAGACAAAACAAACTTATCAACTTCTATCTTAAACTCTTCAAGGCTTGAGAAAATATCTTCGGCTTCTTCTTCCACAAATTCTTCTTTTAAAATTTCAATATTTAGCTGAATATCTTCTAGGTTAGAAATTAATATATGATAGCCCTCAACTTTTTCTTTTATAATTTTAATTTCTTTAAGGGTCTCTTTTGATTTTTTTACATCATCCCAAAATCCCTCTATAACCATCTCATTTTCTAAGGCTTCTAATTTGGATTTCATATATTCAATATTCATAGACTTTGACATATCCATGAGTTCTTTTTCAACATGCTCTAAAATTTGCAAACACTCAAATAATTGTGCCATTTATAACCTCTATCCTTTTTTGTGTATAGTTTTTAAGTTTTTATCTTATTTCCTTTAAAGGATTTCTTCCATTTATGATTAGTATACCACAAATATAGAAAATCTAAAAATGGATTTCCTCTTGCTAATTTAAAATACATACCCTCCTTATGGAATTAGCTTCACTACATCTACCCCAGTATAATACATCAAGATAAGGTAAGTATACTCCCTCCCATTTACTGCATATTGGTTAGCCCCATATTCACTAAAGCCCATCCCATGTCCCATTCCATTTGTGTAAAAATATATGTTTGTTTTATCGGTTTTAATATCTGTTATATAAGAAGAATTTAAACCCAGTAACTCTCTAAAATCATCTCCTGAAATAGTTATATTTCCCACTTGCATTTGAAAAACTCTTTTAGAGGGAGTATAGGAAAGTATATAAACATCTTTACTTATGTCTAACTGACTTACATCTAAGTATACATATTCTTCTTTTATTTTTTTCACAAAATCCTCTTTTGATATTTTATTTTCAATATCTACATAAGGGCTATCTTTTTCTATTTCACTATTTACACTAAGCAAATAGGGGATTTCTTCATTTAAAACATACAAGCTATTTTCTGTTTTTATATATGCACTTTCTGTAAAGTAAGGGTGTATTAACTCCCCTTTATAAAGTATAACTTCTCCGCTACTTTCTTCTACTGCTTCTTTTACATTGCTACTATAAATACTCATAACTATAAAATTTAAGTTATTATTACTTGATAAATTACTGAGAAAATTACTACTATCAAGGCCTAAATCACAACAAGAATTATCGCTACAAATATCATAAGCAGGATGTTCTTCTTTTCTAATACCATATCTTTTGGTAGTCCTTAAAATTTTTGTTCTATATATAACTGCCTTTGCCTTTAGGGTTTCAATATGAGTGTCTTTATTATTATTTCTTTTTATAATTTCAAAAACTAAAGTTTCTAAGGGAATAGAAAAAGATTTTTTATTTTCTTTATCTAAGTATAGAATATTAAACTCTTCTTCTATCATACTTTTATATTCCCCCCTTGACTCTACAAATCTCTTTATAAAGCCTGGGATTAATAATATAATTAAGGAAAATATCAAAACAAAAAATAAAATCATCTTTCTCATATTTATCTATATGTAAAAATCATATATATTATTGTTATTTTGCAAAGATTCCCTATAAAAAAAGGACTACTCTCATCTTTAAAGTGAAAGTAGTCCTTTATATTATCCTTTATTAATTTCTCTTTTAATATCTGCCCCTAAAGCTCTAAACTTTTCTTCAATTCCCTCATACCCTCTGTCAATGTGTTTAAGGTCAACGATTTCTGTTTTTCCATCAGCAACAAGCCCTGCTAAAATCATAGCCGCTCCTGCCCTAAGGTCAGTAGCACTTATCTTTGCTCCATATAAACTACTTGGCCCATTAAATACTGCTGTATTTCCATTAACGATAATTTCACTTCCCATTTTTTGAAGCTCATTAACATATTTAAATCTATTTTCAAAAATGCTTTCTGTAATTTGACTAATTCCATCAGCCAAACACATAAGTACACCCATTGGCTGTTGTAAATCTGTTGGAAACCCTGGATAAGGTAGGGTTTTTATATTCGAAGGGAGAATTTTCTCTTTTCCTTTTACTAAAATGCTATCATCATATTC
>CAYJAA010000064.1:0-6746 GCA_964368185.1 uncultured Lachnospiraceae bacterium
ACAAAGCTTAAGAGTATAGCTGTAGTTTTCCATAAAGTGCATAGGAAAAAGATGTTTTACTTTAATTGTTTCTAAAAAATATTTTGTGGCGTAGTCCATAGCTTCCCCAAGTCTTGGGTCAAAGGGAACAAAAGCTATATCAAGGGGTTTATCTTCTAAATAATCTTTTAGTTTAATGATTTTTTCTTTATAATCTTTTTCTTCTTGTAATTTTTCACTTTCAGTATTATTTTCCCAGTGCCACCAATTTAAGTCTCCACTATGGAAAATATTCTTATCATAAGCTTTTATAAGAAAAGAAACTCCTTTATCAGTTGAAGAGAATGTGTTTATTTTTATATATTCATCTTCAAACTCTTCGTATTCTTTCATATATATAATATTTTCTTGATTGCTATCTACTTTTATATCCTCACTTAATATATAAGTTGTATGTTCATTATGATTTTTAAAAATATTTTCACTAAAGTGATCCCAGTGGCTGTGACTAGCAAGGTAATATACTTTTTTGTTACTAAAGTCTATTTTTTCTTCACTAATTACATCAAAAAGTAATATAATTTCGCCTATTTCTATTTTAAAACCACTATTAAATAAATATGTTATTTCCATAATTTATAATTTTCCTCTCTTAATATACATATATTGTAACAAACTTAAGAGAAAGTATAAACATATTTTTTTTTAAAAAATAAAGGGGTTAAATCACAATAAAAAAATCATATATACCCCATATTTTTTATAAGGAGTAAATTAAATATAAAGGCTTATATAAAGCCTTTAATATCCTTGTAAACTTATGGTATTTATGGTATCATACCTTTATAAATTTAAAAAAGAGGTATTAAAATATGAAAGCTATCATCACAGTAATTGGTAAAGATAAAACAGGAATTATTTATAATGTATCAAAGGTATTAAATGAATTAGGTGTAAATATAGAGGATATATCTCAAACTCTTATGCAAGATTATTTTACAATGCTTATGCTAGTAGAATACAAAGAAGATAAATGCTCTTTTAAAACTTTAAAAGAAGAACTAAATAAAATAGCACAAAGCATAGGCCTTTCAATAGAGGTACAAAAAGAAGCAATCTTTGACGCTATGCACAAACTGTAAGGAGATATTTCAATGATTGTAAATAAAGATGTTTTAGAAACAATAAATATGCTAGAAAGAGAAAATCTTGATATTAGAACCACAACTTTAGGGATTTCACTACTGAATTGTTTTAGTACAGATCATAAAAAAGCAAATCAAAATATATATGATAAGATTACTTTTTTAGCACAAAACTTAGTAAAAACCGCTGAGGATTTAGAAAATGAATTTGGTGTTCCAATCATTAATAAAAGAATATCTGTAACACCTATTGCCCTTGCTTGCGCTAGTAGTATAGAAGAGTATGTTACATATGCAAAAACTTTAGACAAAGCAACTAAAGAAGTAGGGGTAGACATCTTAGGGGGATACTCTGCTTTAGTTCAAAAAGGCTTTACAAAAAGTGATAGTATCTTTTTAGATTCTATTCCCTACGCCTTAAGTGAAACAGAAAGAATTTGTTCAAGTGTAAATATTGGAAGCACAAAAACAGGTATTAACTTTGATGCTGTTAAAAAAATGGGTCCTATAATTAAAAAGACTGCATATTTAACAAAAGATAATAACTCTTTTGGTTGTGCAAAATTTGTTGTTTTTGCAAATGCTGTTGAAGACAATCCATTTATGGCAGGAGCTTTTCATGGGGTTGGAGAAGGAGAAGCTGTTATTAATGTTGGGGTAAGTGGTCCTGGGGTTGTAAAAAGTGCCTTAGAAAAACTTGATAATGCTAGTGTTGATGAGCTTTCTGAAAATATTAAAAAAGCCTCTTTTAAAATTACTAGAGCTGGGCAGTTAATTGGAAACGAAATGAGTAAAAGGTTAAATATTCCCTTTGGAATTTTAGATTTATCTCTTGCTCCAACTCCTGCAGTGGGAGACAGTGTGGCTGAGATTTTAGAAGTAATGGGTCTTGAAAGATGTGGGGCTCATGGTAGTACAGCCGCCCTTGCTATGCTTACAGATGCTGTGAAAAAAGGTGGGATTATGGCTTCTAGTCATGTTGGGGGGTTAAGTGGAGCTTTTATTCCTGTTAGTGAAGATAATAGAATGATACAAGCTGTAGAAGACGGTGCTCTTACCTTTGATAAATTAGAGGCTATGACTAGTGTTTGTTCTGTAGGAATTGATATGGTAGCAATCCCTGGAGATACTCCTGAAGCTACAATTAGTGCTATGATAGCAGACGAGGCTAGTATTGGAGTAATCAATAATAAAACTACTGCTGTTAGGGTTGTTCCTGTATATGGAATGAGTGTTGGGGATAGTGTTGATTGGGGTGGTTTATTTGGTAGGGCTCCAATTATGGAAGTAAACTCATTTAGTAGTGAAAAGTTTATAAATAGAGGGGGAAGAATCCCTGCTCCTGTTCATTCATTTAAAAATTAAGGATAGATTATGAGACCTTTAATAACTGTACATTTAGAAAAAATATACGAAAACGCAAAAATTATAAATAACACTTGTAAAGCTCATGGAATAGATGTAACTGCTGTTACAAAATTACATGGGTGTGATTTAAATATAATAAAAACTCTAAAAGAGGCAGGAATAACCTCTTTTGGGGATTCTAGGATAGAGAACTTAAAAAATATAAAAGATGATACTGCTAAGAAAACTTTAATTAGAATTCCAAGTATCTCTACTTGTGATGAAGTAGTTATGTATAGTGATTGTTCTTTAATAAGCGAATACGATACAGCCCTTGCCATTAATGAGGCAAGTAAAATACAAAAAAAATTGTATGATCTTATTGTTATGGTAGACATTGGGGATTTAAGGGAAGGTTATTTTGAAGAAAGTGATTTATATAAAAATATTTCTTTAATCAATAATCTTTCTCATGTAAACTTAAAAGGTATTGGGACAAATTTAACTTGTTATGGTGGAGTACTGCCTGATATTGAAAATATGAATAGGCTTGTAAAAATAAAAGAAAATATTGAGGGTAACTTAAATATTAAACTAGATACAATATCTGGAGGTAACTCTACAAGTTATACCCTTGTTAGAGAAGGAGCAATGCCAAAGGGTATCAACAATTTAAGAATTGGGGATAGTATTTATTTTGGCAGAGATTGTACCTATAGAAAACATATAGAGGGTATGCACAAAGATAGTTTTATCTTAACAGCTGAAATTATAGAGCTAAAAGAAAAACCTTCTATTCCAATAGGGAATAGAGGTTTTTCTGCCCTAAATTCAAAGCCAGAGTTTCTTGATAAAGGGATAAGAAAAAGAGCCATATGTAGTGTGGGAAAACAAGACATTGACCTTGATATTTTCCCACTAGATGAAGGGTTAGAAATTCTAGGTTCTAGTAGTGATCATTTAATTGTAGATGTAACCAGTGGGAAAACAAATTATAAAGTAGGGGACAAAATAAGCTTTTATATGTATTATACAGCAGCCCTTAGAGGCTTTACCTCTAAATATACTGATAAGGAGTATACCTATTGAAACTAAAAGAGATTTATTTAGACAGTGCTGCTTCTACAAAAACCTATGAGGAAGTAAGTGAGAGAGTTTCTCATTATTTTTTAAATGAGTACGCAAACCCTTCCTCTCTTCATTCAAAAGGATTTTCTTCTTTTAAGATTATTGATGAGTGTAGTAAAAACTTACTAAGATTATTAAATCTAAAAAATAGAAAAGTAATATTTACCTCAGGCGCTAGTGAGTCTGCAAACCTTGCAATTAAGGGAACAGTAGAAAAATACGACAAGTCTAAGATAAGCATTATTGCTAGCAACATAGAACATCCTTGCGTATCAAATGTGTATAAATACTACAAAAATTTAAATGTTTGTGTTAAATTTATAGAGGTTGATGAATTTGGTGTAGTAAATATTGAAAAATTAATCAATAATATCGAAAACAACACGAAACTTGTTAGTATTATTTATGTAAACAATGAAATTGGTGTAGTCCAAGATATAGAGGCTATTATAGAAAAAATCAAAAATAAAAACAAAGATACTTTAGTACATATTGATGCTACTCAAGGGGTAGGAAAGATAGACCTATTTTTAGAAAAAGCAGATTTAATATCTATAAGTGCTCATAAGTTTCATGGGCCAAAAGGTGTTGGAGCTTTGATATGTAAAAATAATATAACTTTAGTTCCTTTAATCCACGGTGGAGGTCAGCAAAATAATCTTCGTAGTGGAACGATAAATGCTCCTTTAATTGCTGGTATGAATGAGGCTATAAAAAAGAATGTAGAAAACTTTAGTGAAAACAAAGAAATATATAAAGAATTATTTTTTTATACCATAGAAAAACTAAAATCTAATATTGAAAATGTTATTATTAACACGCCTTATGAAAATGCTAAAACCTCTTATCACATCTTAAATATTTCCTTTAAGAGTATTAAAGCAGAAGTCTTACTTCATATGTTAGAAGATCAAGGGATTTACATATCAACTACCTCTGCTTGCTCTTCAAAAAAAGGAAATAGCAGTGTTTTAAAGGCTTTAGGTCTAGAGGCTAGGGTTATTATGGGAAGTATTAGAATTAGTTTTAGTGAGTTTAATACAAAAGAGGAAATAGATTATTTTATAGAAGCATTAAAAACAAGTGTAAACAGGCTATCAATGATAAGTAAGAAAAAATAAATTATAAGTAATAGGTAAGAAGTATGAAAAAATTAATTATGATAAAATACGGGGAAATTAGTTTAAAAGGCTTAAATAGAAAGTATTTTATTGACGCTTTAATTAGGAATATAAAAAAATCTTTAAAAGGCTATGAGGGTATAAATGTTTTACCTATTCAAAGTAGAATTATTGTTGAAAACTTTGAAGACAGTAAAGAAATAGAAATCATAGAAGCCCTTAAAAAAGTCTTTGGAATTGTTTATATAACAACTGCTTATGAAGTTAATAAAGACATGGATGATATAAAAAAAGCTGCTTTAGAAATTGCTGTAAAAAATAGCTACAAAACATTTAAAGTGGAAGCTAGGAGAAGTGATAAAAACTTTCCTTTAAATTCTCCACAGATTAGTAAAGATGTAGGGGCTTATGTTTTAATTAACACAGAGAATTTAACAGTTGATGTAAGAAATCCTGAGGCAGTTATAAAAGTGGAAATTAGGCAAAAGGCATATGTTTATGCTGGGGATATAAAATGTGGAGGAGGCCTTCCTGTATCAACTAGTGGGGTAGGGGGACTTTTACTTTCTGGAGGAATTGATAGCCCAGTAGCCTCTTACTTAATGAATAAAAGAGGGATGAAAATTGTTTCTATACACTTTCACTCTTACCCTTACACAAGTGAAAATGCAAAAGAAAAAGTAGAAAAACTAGCTAGTACTTTAAAGGAATACAATATGGGAATGACCCTTATAAATGTTAGTTTAACAAAAATTCAAGAAGAAATTATTCAAAAGTGTAGGGGGAGTTATTTAACAGTTATTTTAAGAAGGTTTATGATTAGATGTTGTAATGAGCTAGCTGATAAGTTTAATTTAGACGCTTTGGTAACAGGAGAAAGCCTAGGGCAAGTTGCCTCTCAAACTATTGAGGGGATAGCGTGTTCTAATGAGTGTTCTACTCTTCCAATCCTTAGACCTCTTATATCTATGGATAAAACAGAAATTATAGACATTTCAAGAAATATAGGAACATATGATATATCTATTCTTCCTTATGAAGACTGTTGTACTGTGTTTGTTCCAAAACATCCTGCAATAAAGCCGAAACTTGAAACTATACATATAGAAGAGGGTAAACTGGATATTGATACTTTAGTAAAAGAAGCCCTTGAAGATATTGAAATACTTAAACTATAATGACAAAATTCAACCTTTTATTTTCATCATATATGTTACTCTATAGTAAAATAAACTTACTAGGAGAATATTGATGGAATATACAATTGCTCAAGTATCTGATTTACTAGGATGTAAGCCCTACTTACTTAGATTTTTTGAAAGTGAATTTGCCCTAGATATACCAAGAAAAGAAAATAATAGACGCTACTATACAGATCATGAAATTGCTTTATTTCAAAGAATAAATGAGATGAAGAATAGTGGAATGTCAAATAAAGATATAAAAGAAGAAATTTTACTTTGGGAAAAAGATAATGATCAAGGTTTAAGAGTAGAGCTTATGGAGTATTCTAGTGAAGAAAAAACTCATGAACAAATAACCTCTGGAGGAGATTATCAATATTTAGTTTCTCTTGTTAAAACTATGAAAGAGGAGATGGATATTTTAAGAGCCTCTTATGTTTTTAAAGAAAAGGACGAGCTTATTAGTGAAAACGCCAGACTTAAACTTAAGTTAAAAGAAAAAACATATGAGCTTATTACATTAAAAGAAAAATATGACGCTTTGATGAAATCAAAGAAAAGAAATATATTTTATTATGAAAAGTAGGGGAGTTGTTTATAAAATCTTCTATTAAGATACATAAAAAAGATAATTCACATAGTTTAATGTAAAGAAATAAACTTTATTTTTTTAAACAAAGGAATGGAAAAGCCATTCCTTTTATTTATATAAAATTTAATCTTTATAATAAAACAATTGTTCTTTTGATATCAAAAGAAGGAAAAATACCCCTTTTTTGGCAAAACGGGGGGTAAAAGCCTGTTATATTTTCCGTAAATATTAAGCCGCCCAATGATTCCCT
>CAYJAA010000065.1:0-4751 GCA_964368185.1 uncultured Lachnospiraceae bacterium
AAACAAATAAATAAAATAAAAATAAAACACTTAATTTAAAGGAGAAAAAGATGAGAATTTTAAAAGAAGGCGAAAAAATAACAGCCCATGACGTGGCTCAAACAATTGATCATTCATTACTAAGACCTGATATTACAGTGGAAGAATTAAAAGAGGGTTGCAAAATCGCAAGAGATTATGACTGTGTGTCTATATGTGTAAGACCTTCAGACCTTCCTATTGTTTGTGAAGAGTTAAAAGGAACAAATGTACTTGCTACAACTGTAATTGGTTTTCCTCATGGAACAGCAACAACAGAATCTAAAGTATTCGAAGCAAAAGATGCTATTGAAAAAGGTGCTGTTGAAATTGATGTAGTTATGAATGTTGGAAGATATTTATCTGGTGAATTTGATTATGTAGAAAATGAATTAAAACAAGTATGTGATGCAGCTCATAAAATGGATGCAATTGTAAAAGTAATTTTTGAAAATCACTTTTTAACACCTGAGCAAGTTAAACATGCTTGTGAATTAGCTGAAAGAGCAGGGGTTGACTTTGTAAAAACATCTACAGGATATGCACCAACAGGAGCAACAATTGAAGATCTTAAAATTATGAGAGAAACTTGTTCTGATAAAATTAGTGTAAAAGCAGCTGGTGGAGTTAGAGGTTTAGATGAAGCTTTAGCTGTTTTAGCTACAGGAACTATAAGAATAGGGACTAGAGGAACAGAAGAAATTATGGTGGAAGCTGTAAAAAGAGAAAAAGAAGGAACTTTAATTGTTACAGCTGGGGCACAGTTAGGTGGAGGATACTAAAATATCCTTTTTACTAAAATAAAACATTAAAATATTTTTAAATTAAACCCTCTTTCTTAAGTAATAAGTAAGGGGGTTTATTTATAAAAAAGATATTTGAAATAAATTTATTTAAAATATCTTTTTTTTATATTATAATGTATATAATAAACAAATAAGGAGAAAAAGATGAGTAAAGTACAAATAGAAATGGAAAACGGAGCCATTATTAAAATCGAATTATACGAAGATTTAGCTCCAATTTCTTGCGAAAATTTTAAAAGTTTAATTTTAGAAGGTTTTTATGATGGACTAATTTTTCATAGAGTAATTAGTGGGTTTATGATTCAAGGAGGGTGTCCAAACGGAAATGGAATGGGAGGCCCAGGGCATACAATTAAAGGAGAGTTTTCTTCTAATGGAATTAACAACCCTATCAAACATGAAAGAGGGGTTTTATCTATGGCAAGAAGTATGGATAAAGATTCGGCTGGAAGTCAGTTTTTTATTATGCATGAAAATTCACCTCATTTAGATGGAGATTATGCTGCTTTTGGGAAAGTTTATGAGGGGATAGAGGTTGTAGATGATATAGCTAGTGTAAAAATTGGATTTATGGATAAACCAGCAGTTGATCAAGTAATTAAAGAAATTACAATTATAGAAGATTAAGATTTTATTATATTTTAAAGTTATAATTTTAAATAAAACAACTTGTGGTATAATATTCAAATAGTGGAGAAAGCACTTAAAATGAAACCACTGTTAGCTTATATTTATATAAGGGCTAACAGGGGGTTCATTTTAAGTATTTGCGTAGCAAATGACCGAAGCTCTGTTAAGAGCTGAGGTTTGCGAGGCAAAAAGTGAAGCTGTGAAAGAGCTGAGGTTTGTGTTTGCGTATCAAATTAGGGAAGAGGTAATAAAATTAAAGTTTAACTTTAATTTATTAAGTAAAAAAGCTTTTGAAACTAACAAGTTTAATTTATAAGACAAAGAGGGATAGGAATATTGGAAAATAATAATAACAGAAATAAAATGATATTAACTGGTATAGTTGTTACTTTACTTGTTGTATCAAATTTATTAACTTATATAGTTGCTACAAACTTAAGTTTTGTTTTTGGAAACAAAGTATTAATTGATGCACAAGACGAGGCAACTGTTGAGGGAGTTAGTAAGTTAATAGCATTAAAAGATCAATTAAACGAAAGCTTTTATAAAGACCTTGATCAAGAAGCTTTATGGGAAGGGGCTATAAAAGGTTTATTCCAAGCTACTGGGGACGATTATACTATGTATATGACAGAGGAAGAATACCTAGAATATACTGCTAGCTTTGATGAAAGTTATGAAGGAATAGGGGTTCAAATTGTTGGACTTAATGATGGTAGTATAAAAGTTGAAAAAGTATTTACAGGTTCTCCAGCTATTGAAGCAGGAGTAAAAGCTGGAGATATTATTATCGAAGCTTCTGGAAATAGTACAGAGGGAATGACAACAACAGAGGTTTCAAACCTACTTAGAGGAGAAAAAGGAACAATTGCTGAGCTTAGTGTAAATAGAGATGGTAGTGTTATTAATTTTTCTATAGAAAGAGATGAAATTATCGTTGAGACAATCACTTCTAAAACAATAGAGGGGGATATAGGTTATATTAATATAACAGAGTTTAATGACGGGGTAGGAGATAGATTCCAAAGTGCTTATGACTCTTTAATCGAGGATGAAAATGTTAAAGCTATGATTATAGACTTAAGGGATAATCCTGGTGGTCTTGTTAATGAAGCAGAACAAATAGCAAACATTCTTTTAGAAGAAGGGGATATTATTTATTCAACTCTTCATAAAGATGAAAAAATAGAAACAATCATAGATACTACAAGTGAATATATTGATATTCCTTTAGTAGTTCTTGTAAATGAATATAGTGCATCTTCTTCAGAAATATTAGCAACTAGTATTAAAGATAATGATATTGGGGACCTTGTTGGAATAAACACTTATGGAAAAGGTATTATACAAAGTTTTGGACCTCTTAGCTTTGGGGGTGGAAGTAGTATTACAATACAAGAATATGTAAGCCCAATGGATACTCCAATTCATGGAACAGGGATTGCGCCTGATTATGAAGTAAAAAACGAAGATGACACTCCAATAAGTTTATTAGAGGAAGATGATGATTTACAACTTAAAAAAGCAATAGAAATATTAAATAATAAAATAAAGTAAAGGACTAAATAGTATTATGAGATATAAAAATGTAATTTTTGATTTAGATGGAACAATTATAGACTCTCAACTTGGAATAGCAAAAGGCTTTCAGTCTGCTTTAAAAGCTTATGGAGTTGAGGAAGATATCGAAGTAATTAAAGGTCTTATTGGCCCACCTCTTTCAAGAACAATTATTACAAAATATGGGTTTAGTGAAGAGGATGGGGCTGCAGCTATGAAAATTCATATGCAATATTGTAGAGAAATAGGGGTTTATGAAGGCTCAATTTATGATGGTGTTATAGAAATGTTAGACACTTTAAAAGAAAAAGGCGCTACCGTTACAATAGCAACAAATAAACCAGAAGAATTAGCCCTTTTACAAATGGAGCATTTAAAACTAAAAGATTACTTTAAAGTAATTATTGGAAATAATATAACCCAAACTAGGGGAAACAAAAGCGATTTTGTTAGAATGGCTATGGAAGAAGCTGGCTTTAATGATAAAGAAAATACCATTATGATAGGGGATAGATATCACGATATTGATGGGGGAAAAGATAATAACCTTGATACAATAGGGGTATTATATGGGTATGGGAGCGAAGAAGAAATGAGGGGATGTAATCCTACTTATATCGCAAAAACTCCTGGTGATGTAACAAAAATTATTTTAGGTGAGTAAATTTACAATAAAAAAAAGGAATGGTGAAAGCCATTCTTTTTTTTATAGATAATATTTTTTATAAGCTCTTTTGATAGCAAAAGAACAATTATTTTTTTATAAATAAAAAGCACCATATTTACTAATAATGTAATATTATTAGTAAAGAAATGTTATTATACTTTGTCTTTTTATAAAATAAATAAAAAATTTAAGAATTTCTATTTTTCGTCAGTTTCCCTACAAAAGAAAGAGTCTTTACGAAAAATAGAAAATAAAGTAAATGAGTTAGCCATATAGAAAGGATTATGACTCTAGCAAAAAAAATATCTTTACTCATAATAAACCCAAAACCCATTAAAAAAGTTATAGCAAAAATAATTTTTAATTTTGTTCCCTTACTCATTCCCTCTCCTTTTATATAACTATCTAAATTATCTTTATAAAGCTTTGTATTTTTAAACCAAAGATCGAATTTTTCACTACTTTGGCTAAAACTAAAAGCAGCAATGATTAAGAAAGGAAATCCGGGAATAAGAGGTAAGACAATTCCAATAGCCCCTAAAGCAACACCTATAAAACCAATAGTTAAATATATTATTTTTTTTACTTTCATATTTTAACCTCTCTTTTTAAGTTTATGCTACTTATAATATATATAAGGTATGCTTTCATATTATGAAAAAAATATATTTAGAATATAATATATCATCATATTAAAAAAGAGTAAATAGAGTATATAAAAATTTTTATTTACTTTGTATTTAATTTGTAATATTATATACTTACGATATAAAATTAAATATTTTTTCAGGAGGTAGCTTATGCCATTACTAAGTAGTATTAAGGGTTATGAAGATTATATGGGGAGTTCTCCAAAAGCAAAGGATTTTGAAGAGTACTGGGAAAATAATATTAAAAAACTAAAAGATGATAATTTAGAATATATTCTTTCAAATAAAGAGAATGTAGCTAAAGATGTTGAAATTTACGACTTATATTTTAAGGGGAAATTTAGTGGAAAAATACACTGTAGACTTTTTAAACCAAAAAATATAAAGGGAAAAATTCCAGGGGTTGTATTTTTCCATGGA
>CAYJAA010000065.1:4761-6642 GCA_964368185.1 uncultured Lachnospiraceae bacterium
GATATAAATCTAATAACGATAGAATTTATTCTAAACTTCCTTATGTTTACAATAATATGGCTGTTTTAACTTTTGATACTCCAGGACAAGGAGGACTTTCAGAAGATAGAGTTAGCGTAAGTGGGGCTACTTTATATGGGCAAATTGTTAAAGGGGTAGAAGACGAAAATAAAGATAATTTATTTTTTACAAATGTATATTTAGATGCTTATAAAGCTATTAAGATACTTATGAGTATGGACTTTATTTATGAAGATATAATTGGTCTTACAGGAATGAGCCAAGGGGGAGCTTTATCTTTAGTTTCGGCGGCTTTAAATGAAAAAATAAAATGTATTGCTCCAATATATCCTTATTTATGTGACTTTAAAAAAATATTTGAAATGAATCTTTGTGAAAATGAATATGTAGAGTTTAAAAATTATTTTAGAAAAAAAGATCCTATGCATGAAAGGGAAGATGCTTTTTTTGAAAGACTTAGCTATATTGATATACAAAATTTTGCAAGTAAAGTAAAAGCTGATGTACTGTGGTTTATGGCCCTTCTTGATAAAACCTGTCCACCAATTACACAGTTTAGTGCCTATAATAAAATAAAAGGAAATAAACAATTAATTTATATAAAATTCTATGAGGAGACTGTTAGTTTATTAATATCAAAACCTGCAAGCATTTTTTTAGTGTATATTTTTGTACACTTGTGAAACATATCAAAAGTTTTTTTGGCCTCTTCTTTGTTTGTATAAACTTTCCAATATCCACAAAGTTTATAACACATACCCTTATTTTCGATAAATTTTTCAATATCTGAAAGGGGATATCCTAAAAATACTCCAATTTCATGAGGAAAGTCAGATTTTAATAAGTGTTTTCTCAAAACAATAAAACATTCCTTTATAGAAAAGGTATTATATCCATAAGAAGACAGAAAATTTTGTATTTTTTTATCTTTAAGTAGAGAGGATAGTTTATTTTTTCTATATATAAACATCAAGGCTTTATCTTCTGATATCTTTAATATCGTCAAGTAAACACCTTTTTTGTTAAGGACTTCATTAGTTTGTTTAATATATAAAACTAGATATTTTTTATTTTCAAATTTATATGAAAATAAATTCCCTACTTTAAGTCCTGCTAGGGTAGGAGCACAGTATTTAATAATCACTTCTGACAAAGCTTAAATCTCCTTTTCTTTTATACAGCGTGTTCACTTAATATTTTTTTAAGGGAAGAAATAGAAGAAGAATGAGCGTGAACGATTCTATATTCATCCTTTGAAAAAGAAGACATAGCTTTTCTTACCATTTTATGAGATACAGTATTTGTAAATAAAATTACCATATCTGGTTTTCCCATTTTATTTTTCATATCTTTAAACTTTGTGCATATTTGGGCACTACAGTTATAATCCTTACAGAGTTGTTTATATCTATGTTCCATACATTCATTTCCACCTATAATTGTTATACTCATATTTTCCCCCTTTTTATATAGGTTAGCCATAACTAACCATTATTTATTTTTAAAGTGCCTCTTTAATAAGGCACTTATCATTTTAGTTAGTTCATACTAACTAAAACTAAGTATACTCTATATTTATTTCTTTGTCAAGGGAAATATGAAGTTTAAATAAACATTTACCACTAAATAAAATTTATAATCTAAAAAACAAAGGAATGGCAAGAGCCATTCCTTTTATTTATATATAATCTTTTCTTTTTTCTTTGTCAAGGGAAAATATGAAGTTTAAATAAATATATAAAATAAAAAGTTAATTATATATACCCCTCTCACTAGAAAAAGTATCATAACACTCCTTTATTATTAATATTATATAAGTAGTAAATATGGTGCTTTTTATTTTATAAAAAGCAAAGCCTC
>CAYJAA010000066.1:0-6406 GCA_964368185.1 uncultured Lachnospiraceae bacterium
ATCAGACTTTGCGGAGGGTGCATCTTGTGGTATTCTTGTTCTGGGATTCATTGTCACTAGCAGATACGGAAAAAGAATAAAAGATTTCAAGCAACGACTATTAAAAAGACAATAACGAAAACCCAAGCGAATGAACATATTCTGTGCAAAGTAAAAACTGCCCCTATAATTTTAATAGTGGCAGTTTTTTATTTATTGCTAGCTTGTATATATTTCAGGGTTTCCTATCTTTTTCTTTACTTTTAGTTAATGAATATCTTTTTATATAAATTTTTCTTTATATCCTAACATAAAAAACAAGCTGACACTTATTTTATAAAGTATCAGCTTTTTTTATATTTGGTATATTTATTCTATGTAGGTTAGTAATGTAATATCACCAGTTTTTTCTACAGTAAATTCTGGGTTTTCTAAGTAAGTTACTTTCAAATCTTTATCAGATGTAAAGTCTATATTATAACCTAAATTATCACTGTAGCCAAGGACGCTTGCTACTACTTTATCCTCTCTAACAAAAAGTAAATGCACCATCCCCTCACTAATATTATTTTCTTTAATATCACTACTTTTAAAACCAATAATCTCTTCTACCTCACCCTTACTTGTATAAGGGGCAAAGGTATAGAGTTTGTCCCACTTAAAAGGGGTAATATCTTTTAGTGATACTCTCTCACTTTCAATAGATTTAATTGAATTTTGAAGTTTTTCATTGTTGATAAATACCACAGGGTTACCAATAATAGCATATGTTATTACTCCAATTAAAACTATAGAAATTAGGATGATAAATATATTCTTTTTTTTATTTTTCATTTTGTTTCTCTATTCATTTTTTTAGTTATAGATAGGTTCTATCAAAGGTAATGACAGTATAAAAAGTTTCATCAATTTTTTCTACTTTTTTATCAATTTCTTCTTTTAATATAGAAGTTTTTTCCCTATATCCTTTTGGTAAAAGTAAATCAAATATTATATTTGTATGAGTGTTTCCTTCAACAATTCTAAAGTCGTGTATACTCATATCTTTGTGAATATCTGTTATTATTTTTATAATTTCATTCTTTAAGTGGTTCACTTTTTGATTATCTGTTGTAACTGGGTCAAGGTGTAATACAAAAGGCATGTTGGTAATTTCTTGTATAGCTTTTTCTAAATTATCTATTGTGTCATGAGCGTATATAAAGTCACATTTTGCATCAACTTCCACATGAGCGCTTCCAGAAACTCTCCCAGGACCATAATCATGAACAATTAAATCATGAACTCCATATACGATTTCATCTCCTAATAAAATTTCATGAATTTGATTTACTAACTCTTTATCAGGAAGCTTTCCTAAAAGAGGGTCAATTGTTTCTTTTGTTAGTTGGTATGCACTATATAAAATATAAAAGCTTACCACAAGGCCTAAATATCCATCAATATTAATTTCCATAGCCATTGCTACAATAATACTAATACTTGCTGCGAATGTAGATACGCAGTCATTTAAGCTGTCCTGGGCAGTAGCAGCCATAGTGGTAGAATTTATTTTTTTTCCTAAATTTTTATTGAAAATATAAAGCCATAACTTTAAAAGAATAGAAACAACTAGACCAGCTAGTATAAAATAATTTGTTTGTAGTGGAGTAGGGTTCATGATTTTATGAATAGAAGAGCTTAAAATTTCGTATCCTACAAAAAAAGTTAATAAGCTTATTATTAGACCACTTAAATACTCAATCCTCCCATGTCCAAAGGGGTGATCATCATCAGCAGGCATAGAAGCCATTTTAAAGCCTATAAAAGTTACTATACTGCTTCCTACATCTCCTAGATTATTAAAGGCATCTGCTATGATTGCAAGGGAGTTAGAAAGGGTTCCTAGAATGTATTTTAAGATAAATAAAATTATATTTACTACTATACAAACAAAACTGGATAAAAACCCATATTTTTCTCGTATGTTGCAGTCGTTATAATTTTCACTATTTTTTATAAATAACTTTACTAATAAGTTTGTCATGTAATTCCTCCAAGAAAATATTGGTGATATAAATATATAACAGTGGGGTTAGCTGAAAAATTCTTATGATATACATTATAGCCATTAGTTATAAAAAAGTCTATAAATCTTAAGGGGAATTTATAATATTATTTATAAATTTATATAAATCTATTTACAAAATAAAAAATGTATTGTATTATAAATTATGTAAACATAACTATGTTTAATAAAGGGGGATTAAAATGAAAAGAGAAGAACTTGATTTATCTAAAATAGGAAGATTTGTAGATGTAAGCACAGTGCGTACAGATGTTACATTAGAAGAAGTAGACAAAATGATAGAGATTGTAAAAAAATACAGCTGTATTTGTGCTAGTCCTATGCCGTTTATAACAGAATATGTAATTAATGAACTAAAAGAAATAAAAGATACAGTTGTAACGGGAGTAGTATCTTTTCCTGCAGGAGCAGAAACAACTTTTATCAAACAAGCTACAGCAAAAGAAATGATTTGTATTGGTTGTAGAGAGTTAGACATGGTTATGAATGTTTCAGCCTTAAAATCAGGAAGATATGACATTGTTAAAGATGATATAAAGGCTGTTGTAGATGCAGCAGCAGGGGTTCCTGTAAAAAGTATCCTTGAAATTTGTTATTTAAGTGATGATGAGATAAGAAAGGGAAGTGAGCTAGCTGTTGAGGCTGGTGTAACTTTTGTTAAGACAGGAACAGGTTGGGGGCCAAAACCTACAACGGTTGAGACTGTGAAGCTTATAAAAGAAACAATAGGGGATTCTGCTCTTATAAAAGCTGCTGGAGGAGTTAGAGATTTAGATACACTTCTTGAGATGTATGAGGCAGGCTGTAGCAGATTTGGTATTGGAGTTAGGTCTGCTGTTTCAATCCTTGGCCAGGCGTATGAGAGAGCAGGGATTGATGTAACAATAGATAGTAACGGTCTTAGTGAAAATGATAAATACTAATCATTTTTAATATTATAGATAAAAAATAAAAATAAAAAAGTAGAAGATTACTACTAAAAAAACAAACTGCCATTATCTTTTTTGATAGTGGCAGTTTTCTTTTACTACCATAACCTTTCTTTATTAATTAATACTACATAAGCAGTAAATATTTTGCTTTTTACTTTATAAAAAGCAAAACTGGCCATTCCCCTTAGGGAATCACTGGGTGGACTTAATATTTACGGGAATAATAATAGGCTTTTACCCGACTATTATCTTGGCAAAAAAGCGCTAGTTCCCGTTCTTTTGATATAAAAAGAAAAGATTATATATAAATAAAAGGAATGGCTTTTGCCATTCCCTTATTTTTTAGATTATAAAGCTTCTTTATCGGTATTTCCCGATTCATTTCTTGCTTTTATTATGTAATTTATCTTGATTTTACGATTAGTTTAATACCAGTTCTTTCACTTCCATTAATTTCAACTTCAGTAAAAGCTGGGATACAAACTAAGTCGTGTCCACCTGGGGCAACATATCCTCTTGCTATAGCAATTGCCTTAATAGCTTGGTTTAATGCTCCTGCTCCTATTGCTTGAACTTCTGCACACTCATTGTCTCGAATTACACCGGCTAATGCGCCAGCAACTGAATTTGGATTTGATCCTGATGATACTTTTAATACTTCCATAAATATTTCCTCCTGTTAATTAAGGGTAAATATTATAAATTCGTTTAACATCAATACATTTATTATTTTCACCAAATGTAAATATAGCACCATTAATTTGCATACTTCCTTTTGCTATTTCAAATTTACATGGTCTTTGTGTTTTAAATTTTTTTATGATTCCTTCTTTATCAACCCCTAAAACACCATCAACACTTCCACACATACCAATGTCTGTAATATATCCACAACCATTTTCTAAAACTCTGTTATCAGCAGTTTGGACATGTGTGTGTGTACCATAAAATGCATTCGCTCTACCATCTACATAATACCCCAGTGCAATCTTCTCGCTTGTTGCTTCAGCGTGAAAATCTACAATTATAATATCACAGGAAGAATGAATATTTTGATAGATTTTGTCAAAGGTCAAAAAAGGATTATCAAGAGGATTCATAAAAACAGTTCCAGATAAATTGATAACCCCTATACGGGTATTGTTACATCTATAAATCCCAAATCCATTACCACAAGAAGGGCTTGGATAATTTGCTGGGCGAAGTAGTCTTTTTTCTTGTTGTATGAAATCATATATTTCTTTTTTGTCCCAAATATGGTTTCCACTAGTTAGAACATCGATTCCTGCCTCAAATAGTTCATTTGCACACTTTCTTGTTATACCATTTCCTGTTGCGGCATTTTCCCCATTTCCTATAATGAAGTCTATATTGTTTTCTTTTTTTAACAAAGAAAGCTCATCATTAATGAGCTTTCTTCCATATCTATTTACGATATCACCAAGTACTAATATTTTCATAATAACCTCTATTACTTAGCGTATTCTACGGATCTAGTTTCTCTAATAATACTAATTTTAATATTACCAGGGTATTCTAAGTCATTTTCAACCATTTTTGCAATATCTTTTGCTACATGAACCATTTTTAAATCATCAACGATTTCTGGTTTTACCATAACTCTAATTTCTCTACCAGCTTGGATAGCAAATGATTTTTCTACTCCCTCAAAAGAATTAGCGATTTGTTCTAATTTTTCAAGTCGTTTTGTATAAGTTTCAAGAGTTTCTCTTCTAGCTCCTGGTCTTGCTGCTGAAATTGCATCAGCTGCTTGAACTAATACAGCTTCAATTGTAGTTGGTTCTACATCACCGTGATGTGCATGAACAGCGTGAATAACTTCTTTATTTTCTTTGTATTTTTTAAGAAGGTTTACTCCGATTTCAACATGTGAGCCTTCCATTTCATGGTCAATTGCTTTACCTATATCATGTAACATTCCTGCTCTTCTAGCAAGCTTTGCGTTTGCTCCTAGCTCGTCTGCCATAATTCCTGCAAGGTGAGCTACTTCCATTGAGTGTTTTAGAATGTTTTGTCCATAACTTGTTCTATAATGAAGTCTACCGATTAGTCTTGTTAAATCAGGGTGTAATTTCATTACATTAGTATCAAATAATGCTTGTTCACCCATGTCTCTAATTTTTGTATCAATTTCTTTTTCTGATTTTTTAATAGTTTCCTCAATCCTTGCTGGATGAATTCTACCATCAACAATTAATTTTTCTAGGGAAATTCTTGCGATTTCTCTTTTTACAGGATCAAATCCTGAAAGAACAACAGCTTCTGGCGTGTCATCGATGATTAAGTCAATTCCTGTTAGAGTTTCAATTGTTCTTATATTTCTTCCCTCTCTACCAATAATTCTACCCTTCATTTCATCATTTGGTAGATTTACTACTGATACAGTACTTTCAGCAACATGATCTGCTGCACACCTTTGGATTGCGTAAGAAACAATTTCCATAGCTCTTTTATCAGATTCTTCTTTTGCTTCTAGTTCTTTGTTTTTAATTAGTAGAGCAGTTTCCCTAGCTATTTCTTTTTCTACATTATTTAAAAGAATTTGTCTAGCTTCCTCAAATGTAAGTTTTGAAACTCTTTCAAGCTCCCTTATTTGCTCTTCTTTTTGTTTTTCTAAGGCTTGTTCTTTAACATCAAGTTCCTTAGATTTTTTTGAAATGTTTTCTTCTTTTTCTTCTAGGGAAGAAACTCTTTTTTCAATATTTTCTTCTCTTTGAAGAGAACGTTTTTCAACTAGTTGTAATTCTTCTCTTCTAATTCTTATTTCTTTATCAGCATCAGTTTTAAGGTTGAAAACCTCATCTTTAGCTTCAATAAGCTTTTCTTTTTTAATTCTATCACTTTCTTTTAATGCATCTTCTACCATTCTAGTGGCAGTTTGTTCAGCATTTCTAAGTTTTTCATCTCCGGATATTTTTTTAATATATCCACCTAATATTAGTCCAACGATAAGAAAAACAGCGTTCATGACAACGACTGTTATAATTGACAGTTCCATATTTATAATACTCCTCCTTGCTTCACTTTCAATCTTTATATGTTTATTTCATTTTAGTAAGTATGTATAAACAAATATATAAGATTATAATACTAATATATATAATATATCATTCATACTTAAAATTTCTATAATAAAGGTATTTAACCATTAGTTATTACCCATACATACTACACCCTATAATTTTAATGCTTTTTGACAAGACTGTCAACTAAATTAACACCTTTTTATTTTTTATTTTAAAAAATAAGTCTATTCTCTATAATATACTTATAAAAAAAGTAATAATTTGTAAAATAATATATGAAAGAAAGAAAAGTTCCCTAGAAAAAACTTATTTTTTTTATTGACACATTAAATGAATTATGTTATTATTATCTAGCTAAATAATCGAGAGGTACCGAAGTG
>CAYJAA010000067.1:0-5010 GCA_964368185.1 uncultured Lachnospiraceae bacterium
AAAGCTATATTATCAAAAATAGTTAAATAAGGAAATAACCTGTCTTCAGGAAAAATATAAGAAATTTCTTCCCCTTTAGAAATAGTTACTTTCCCACTATCCAAAGGAGTTAAATCAGAAATCAAATTAAATAAAGTGCTTTTACCATACCCAGAAGGAGCTAAAATAACGCTTATTTTTCCATTAGAGAAATTTAAGCTTAAATTTTCTATAACCTTTTTTTCTTTAAAAAATTTACTAATATTATTTACTTGTATACTCATTTAAAAATCCCCCTTAAGTTTCTTCCCATAGTGTTTAACTATAACTTCAAATAAAAAAGATAAAATTATAACACATAAAGTATAAGCAAAAAGCTGTGGGGTTTCTAAATATATTTTCGCATCAAAAATGCTACTTCCAATAGCATTATCTGGCCTTGTTAATATTTCCGCGGAAATAGAAGCTTTCCACCCAAGACCAAAAGAAGCAAGAATAGATGTATATAAAAAAGGCTTTAATGCAGGTAGTAAAATCATCTTTATATATGTTTTTGTATTTATATTATAGATTTTTAAAACTTCTTTTAATTTTATATCTACAGAACGAATCCCCGCTTTTGTGTTTTCAAAAATAATAGGTAAAACCATTAAAAAGCAGATAAATATAGGTATAAAATCTACATTAAACCAAATCAGTGTAAGAATGATAAAAGAAGATACCGGAGTTGATCTTATAATAGACATAATAAAAGATATTAAGGTATCAACAACTTCATTTAAGCTACAAATAATACCAATAACAAACCCTGTAAAAATAGAAATAGAAAAACCTATAATCACCCTTAAAAGGGATAAAGATACATCAATATAAAATTCAGATGTCTTTAAAAGTAGGTATAGAGCATTTAATGTTTCACTAAAAGATGGGAAGTAAATCCCCGTGTTGAATACACGAGGAATTACCTCCCATAAAATTAACCAAAATATTAAGGCTAAAAAATATTTAAAACCTTTTTTGTTATTTAATGAAGTAGAAATCTTCACCTGGAATGCTTCCTCCAATTGAGCTAGGCTCATAACTTAAGAATATTTCATATAATTTATTGATTTCATCTTGAATTTCATAAGCGTCTAAGAATGTAATATTAATGTTTGGAATACTTTGTTTTGCAATCTCTTCACTTGGTAAAATTTCATATTTTACAGCTAAAGCTGCAGTTTCGTCTATGTTTTCTATAGCGTTTTGTGATGATTTTTCATAGTTTTCAAGGAATGCTTTTACTGTGTTTGGATATTTGCTAGCATACTCTTTGTTTACTACAAAAGCTGTCATCATAATATCAGTATCCTCAATTGTTTCATCCCAAATTTGTGTTAAGTCTAAAGATACATTAACACTTCCTTCAGATTGTACTTTTGTTGTTGTTACAAAAGGTTCTGGTAGCATACCAATAGCCCCTTCAGTACTAATTACTTTTACAGAAACTTCACTATGCTCTGTTAAGTATTCAACCTCAACATCTTCTCCTACAACTAGCCCATTTTCTTCTAATAAATAATCAAGAATATACTCTGGAGTAGAGCCTTGACCTGCTGCATAGATAGTTTTTCCTTTTAAGTCTTCAAGACTTGTTATACTACTACCATTCTCAACAATATATAAAAGTCCAAGGGTGTTAATAGAAGCTACTTGAAACTCACCTTCTGTCTTATTATAAAGAATTGGAGCTAAGTTAATTGGAATAGCTGCTGCGTCTAATTCTCCACTTAATAATTTTGCTAAAATTTCATCAGGAGCCCCTGCTACTGAATAGTCTACTGAGGTTATACCATCTAACTTTTCTTCACTTTCAAATAATTCAAGCATAGAAATAGCTGTTGGGCCTTTAAGAGCTCCTACATTAAATGTTTCAGCCTCACTTTCGCCTCTCGTGCTACATCCTACAAATGCCACTAGAATTGATAATGTTAATAATATCGATAATATTTTTTTCATATTATCCTCCTAAATTTAGATTTCCTTTTTGGAAAAAGATGTTTTTACTTGAACAGAGGGAACTTTACCGAGTTTTCCTGTAAAGCTATTTATGATATCACTATCTCCTACAACTGCAATAGATATAATAGAAACTTTCTCTTCTTGTAGGGGAATTCCCAGTCTTCCTTTTATTATAGACTGATACTCTCCTATTATACTATTAATCTCACTTTGAGAGCCTTTTGGATCATCTAGTACCATACTAACTACAGCGATTCTCATAATATCCTCTCCTTCAAAACAAAAAATCCCCTAAATTTTAGAGGAAACAAATTTACGCCATCACAAATGGACTATCTTCAATTGTTTCCTTCTGAATTAGAATGTTCTTTTCCATTAGGTGAGTATATTATAATATAAAGATTAATATTTTGCAAGAATTTTTCATCTATAAAAAATATATTTTACCCATAAAAAAAACACTGCCATAGCAGTGTTTTTCTTCTTAATTATTCAGGTTTAATTGCCTCTACTGGACAACTTCCCTCACAAGCTCCACAGTCAATACATGAATCTGCATTGATTTCGTATTTTGCTGCACCTTCACTGATAGCTTCTACTGGACAATCAGGCTCACAGGCACCACATGAAATACAATCATCTGTTATAACATATGTCATCTAAGTATACCTCCATATTAAAATTTATAGTGTGAGTATATCACACTTTATTACCAGTTTCAATATGTATTATTTAGAATATAAATATATTTATATTCTAAATATATATTAAATACACAATATGTGTTGACATTTTCTACACGAATTGTTATAATTTAGGCATCAATAAACAAGGAGTTAAATTATGTTTACTAAACTTAATAGTAGTAGTGTTGTAGGTGTAGATGGGAAGCTAATTAATGTAGAAATAGATATTATAGAAAAAGGGCTACCCTCTTTTACAATTGTAGGCCTTGCTGATGTGCCTGTAAAAGAGTCTAAAGAAAGAGTATTATCCGCTTTAAAAAACACTAGCTTTAATCTTCCTAGTGGAAAAATAACAATTAATCTAGCCCCTGCTTACATAAAGAAAGAGGGGACTTATTTTGATTTGCCTATTGCCATTGGAATTTTAATTGCTTCATATAAAATAACCTCCAAAGAAAATTTGCAAGATTATTTATTTATTGGGGAGCTATCTTTAAATGGAAATTTAAGGGCTGTAAAGGGAATTCTTCCTATGATTTTAAATGGAGAAAAAAAGGGGATAAAAAATATAATAGTCCCTATCCAAAATGCGAAAGAAGCTGCAATTGTAAGTGGAGTTAATGTATATCCTGCAAAAAATATAAAAGAAGTCATCTCTCATTTACAAGGAGTAAAAAAAATACAAAAGTATATATACGACCACAGCCTTGATTTAAATAAAGAAGTAAATATGCTAGACTTTAAAGATGTAAAAGGTCAAGAAAATGTAAAGAAAGCTATGGAAATAGCCGCTGCTGGAGCTCATAATATGCTAATGATAGGCCCTCCTGGAAGTGGGAAAACTATGCTTGCTAAAAGATTTTCTAGTATACTACCTGATATGACTTTAAAAGAAAGTCTTGAGGTGACAAAAATTTATTCAGTAGCAGGCTTACTTAAAAATGATACCCCTTTAATAAAAACTCGCCCCTTTAGAAGCCCTCACCATACAATATCAAACATCTCCCTAATTGGAGGGGGAAGGTACCCAAAACCTGGGGAGGTTTCTCTTTCTCATTTTGGTGTTTTGTATTTAGATGAGTTTCCTGAATTTCAAAAAAGCGCTTTAGAAGTTTTAAGACAACCTCTAGAAGATGGAGAAATACATATCTCAAGGGTTAATGGAGTTGCTGTTTACCCTGCAAACATTATGCTCCTTGCTAGTATGAACCCTTGTCCTTGTGGATATTTTGGGGATCCTCTTAATGAGTGTAGCTGTTCTTCTAATATGGTAGAAAAATACAAAAATAAAATTTCTGGCCCTATGCTAGATAGAATTGATATTAACATTACTGTCCCAAGTCAAAATTATGAAAAAATTAAAATTGGTAGCCAAAGTTCACAAAGTAGCTTTGAAATTAAAAAAAGAGTAGATAAAGCAAGAAAAATACAGCTAGAAAGATACAAAGGAAGCAATATCTTATTTAATTCTATGCTTACTCCTAGCATGCTTGAGAAGTATTGCCACCTTGGCAGGGAGGAAGAAAAAATTATACAAATGGCCTTTGATAAATTAAATTTATCCACAAGGAGTTATCATAGAATATTAAAGCTTTCTAGAACAATAGCTGATCTTCAGGGGGAGGAAAATATTAGCTCTCTTCATATAACACAGGCTCTGCAATATAGATCAAGTAGCTAATTTTTATAGAAAAAATATACTATAAGGCTACCTACAAATAATAATACACAAACAAATATTATATATAATATTACATTATTAACGCTAATTCCTATACCCATAAAATACCTCACAAATAAATTACTAATATATATTTACACAACTATAAATATATACCTTGTTTTTAATTATGGAATAGTGTACACTTTGGATAATATAATAAAATTAAAGTGGAGGAATACTTTGGATAAAAATTCTATAGAGAATTTAACATTAGAAGAACTTAAAAAACAAGCGAAAGAATTAAATATAAAATCAATTTCAAGCTATAAAAAAGCAGAACTTATACAAGAAATATTAAAGGTAGAAGAAGAAAGCTGTTTATATTCACAAGACGAAAGATATAAAAACTTAAAAGACCCAATATCTAACACTTTCTATATGTCTGGTCGTATACAGGTTCTACCAGCTGGCTTTGCTTTTTTAAGAAATGAAGAAATGACCTCTGTTGATGAATATGTATATATATCCTCTTCCCAGGTACAAAAATTTAAACTAAACTCAAATGATACCCTAACAGGAAGGGTAAGGCTCCCTAAGGAAGGGGAAAGTCATAGGGCTATGCTTTTTGTTGAGAGGGTAAACAATAAATCAACAAAAGACATTGTAAGTGAAGAAAATAAA
>CAYJAA010000067.1:5020-5956 GCA_964368185.1 uncultured Lachnospiraceae bacterium
AATAAAAAGTTAAATATGAATACTACCTCTAAAGACTTATCTGTATATAGCCATTCCCACAAAGGGGTTTTAGATGTAAATCCTGATGGATTTGGGTTTATTAGAACAAATAACTATATAACTTCAGAAAATGACATATATGTTCATAAAAATCATATCCATAAATACAACTTAAAAACTGGAGATTTAGTAGAGGGTAAAATAAAGCTTTCTTCTGAAAGCGAAAGATATGACGCTCTTTCTTTTGTAGAAAAAGTAAATGACTTAGCTCCTGAATTAATGGTTAAAAGAAAAGATTTTAACAAATTAACCCCTATATTTCCTGATAAAAAATATAATTTAGAAACTAAGCAAAGTATCACCTCTACAAGACTAATAGATATATTCTCTCCTCTTGGTAAAGGTAGTAGAGGCTTAATTGTAGCAGCTCCAAAAGTAGGAAAAACAATTTTACTAAAAGAAATAGCTAAGGCAATTGAGGAAAATCATAAAGAGGCTTATTTAATAATGCTACTAATTGATGAAAGACCTGAAGAAGTGACTGACATTAAGCGAAGTATTAATTCTGATTGTGTTTATTCAACTTTTGATCAAACACCAAAAAATCATATTAAAGTATGCGAAATCGTTCTTGAAAGGGCTAAACGCTTAGTGGAACTAGACAAAGATGTAATTATATTAATGGATAGTATAACAAGATTCACAAGAGCAAATAACCTTGTTGTTCCCCCTTCTGGAAGAACTTTATCCGGAGGTCTTGATCCAGAAAGTTTATATCTTCCTAAAAAGTTTTTTGGGGCAGCAAGAAATATTGAAGGTGGAGGAAGCCTTACTATTTTAGCAACTGCCTTAGTAGAAACAGGAAGCAGGATGGATGATGTAATCTTTGAAGAGTTTAAGGGAACAGGAAATATGGAACTTGTTTTAGATAGAAAC
>CAYJAA010000067.1:5966-6340 GCA_964368185.1 uncultured Lachnospiraceae bacterium
GCAAATAAACGAATTTTTCCCTCTATTGACATTACTAAATCTGGCTCTAGAAGAGAGGACCTACTTTTAAATAGTAAAGAACTTTTAGCAAATAACCTTGTTAGAAAAAGCAATCTTACAAGTCATGATATAACTGAAAAAGTCATTAATTTAATTAAAAACACAAAAGATAATCAAGCTTTTTTAAATATGTTAAATGAAAATTCTAAAATATAAAAAATAAATTGCTATACAACTGATGCCGCTAAGAAAACTGCCACTATTAAATTTGATAGTGGCAGCTTTGCTTTAGTGTCATAATGTCACTTTATTAATAATGTTATATAAGTAGTAAATATGGTGCTTTTTATTTTATAAAAAGCAAAGCCTCTCAT
>CAYJAA010000068.1:0-3776 GCA_964368185.1 uncultured Lachnospiraceae bacterium
CGCGCCCAATCTTCCCTAAAGGGAAGGGGCGGCTTTGCTTTTTATAAAATAAAAAGCACCATATTTACTATTTATATAGCATTAGTTAGTAAAGAAGTGTTATGCTACTTAAAGTAAAACTGCCATTATCAGAATTGATAGTGGCAGTTTATTTCTTTATTAGTAAACGTATATTTAATTTTGTTTTTTTATTAAAAAACTCTCATTACATCATTGGCATTTGTGGAGACATTACTGTAGAGTTGTCTTCTGCTTTTAATTCACAAACACTAGCCTCTGTTGTAAGGAACATAGCACTTACACTAGCTGCATTTTGAATAGCACTTCTAGCAACTTTAGTAGGGTCAACAATCCCTGCTTTAAACATATCAACATACTCAAAGTTATAAGCGTCAAAGCCCATACCTTTTTTATCAGAAGTTAGTTTTTCAATAATAACGCTACCTTCAAGACCTGCATTATATGCAATTTGTCTTAGTGGCTCTTCAATAGCTCTTCTAATAATTAATGCTCCTGTTTTTTCGTCCCCTCCTAAAGTAGATATTAACTGATCCAGTGCATCAATTGACTGAATTAATGCGCTACCACCACCTGGAACAACACCCTCTTCAACAGCTGCTCTAGTAGCATTTAAAGCATCTTCAATTCTATATTTTCTTTCTTTCATTTCGGTTTCACTAGCTGCACCAACTTTAATTACTGCTACCCCTCCAGAAAGTTTCGCAAGTCTTTCTTGTAATTTTTCTTTATCATACTCAGAAGTTGTAATCTCTAATTGAGCTTTGATTTGTACTTTTCTATCTTCAACCCCTGCTTTATCTCCCTTACCTTCTACAATGATAGTGTTTTCTTTATCAATTTTTACTTTTCTAGCTTTTCCTAAATCTTCTGCTGTAATATTTTTAAGGTCCATTCCAATATCTTCAGAAATAACTTTTCCACCTGTAAGTAGAGCTATATCTTCAAGCATTGCTTTTCTTCTATCACCAAATCCTGGAGCTTTTACTGCCGCACAGTGAACAACCCCTCTAAGTTTATTAAGAACGATAGCCGCTAAAGCCTCACCCTCAACATCTTCAGCAACGATAATTAGCTTTCCACCTGCTTGCATAACAATTTCAAGAGCTGGAACGATATCTTGAGTGCTAGAGATTTTTTTATCTGTTAAAAGAATAAATGGATCTTCATATTCTGCTACCATTTTTTCTGTATCTGTAACCATGTAAGCAGATAAATATCCTCTATCAAATTGCATTCCTTCAGTAAAGTCTAATTCAGTTGTCATAGAGCTTCCTTCTTCAATAGTGATAACTCCATCTTTACCGATTCTCTCCATTGCATCAGAAATAAGTTCTCCTACTTTTTCATCTGCTGAAGAAATAGATGCAACTTGTGCAATTTCTGTTTTATTTTCTACTGGCTTGCTAATTTCTTTTAGTTTTTCTACAGTTACCTCAACTGCTTTTTCAATTCCCTTTTTTAAAATCATAGGGTTAGCACCAGCTGTAACATTTTTTAAACCTTCTCTAATGATTGCTTGAGCTAGAATTGTCGCTGTTGTTGTTCCATCTCCTGCTACATCATTTGTTTTTGTCGCAACTTCTCTTACTAAAGATGCTCCCATATTTTCAAATTGATCTTCAAGCTCAATTTCTCTTGCAATCGTAACACCGTCATTTGTAATGATTGGAGAACCAAAACTTTTTCCTAAAACAACATTTCTTCCCCTTGGACCAACTGTAACTTTTACAGTATCCGCAAGTTTATTTACTCCAGCTTCTAAAGCTTTTCTAGCTTCTACACCATATTTAATATCTTTTGCCATTTTATTTCACCTCTTTTTTAATTATTCAACAATCGCTAAAATATCATGTTGTCTTAATATTAAAAATTCTTCCCCTTCTAATTTCACTTCACTACCTGCATACTTAGAGTAAATTACTTTATCTCCCTCTTTTACATCTAGCGCTACTTTTTTACCATCAATAACTTCACCGCTACCAACTGCAATTACTTTTCCCATAACTGGTTTTTCTTTAGCAGCATCAGGTAATATAATTCCGCTTTTTGTGGTTTGTGTATCTTCTTCTACTTTTATTACCACTTTATCTCCTAATGGTTTTAATTTCATTTTCTACCTCCTAAGGATTTGAATTATAATCTACTTATTAGCACTCGTCTTTGTTGAGTGCTAATAATATTTTATCACTTTTTACTTTTTTGTCAACCCTAAAATGTATTTTTTTTATTAAATCTTAAAAATACTTTCTTGTTATTTTATGCTAATAAAAAAATTAAATGAGCCTAAAAATAAAAATATGTTATTATTTTTTAGTTTTATAAAAACTTTCCCTCTAAATAAAAAATAATAGTTCTTCTGATAGCAAAAGAACTGCTATTTTATTTTTTTATAAAGAAAGGTGAATATATAATTAAAGGAATGGCTTTCACCATTCCTTTGTCTATTAGGTTATAAAGTTTCTTTATTGGTATGTGCATATACACCTTTATTTTTTATTAGCCTAAAAACTATTCTTGTTCCATAAGTTCAACTTCAACACTACCTACCTTACCATTTCTCTCATAAGTAACCTCTACCTCGTCCCCTGGCTTATAGTAATACAGCTGTTCTCTTAAGTCTAACATTGTATTAATTTCCACATTATTAATATGTGTTATAACATCATCGGCCTTAAGGCCTGCATCCTCAGCTCCACTGTCTTTTGTAATACCTGTGATAAGAACACCTTTTTCAATAGTAAGATCCTGCGAACTAGTGTAATATCTAGCAAGCTCTTTATCTAGACCTGAAATTCCAAGAGCTGTTGGAGTAAAACTTCCCTCTTCAACGATTTGATTTAAAATAGGTTTTAAAATATTAATAGGAATCGCAAACCCCATTCCCTCTGCTTCTGTTTTATAAGTATTAATTCCAATGACTTCCCCAGCTGAATTAAGTAGTGG
Organism: uncultured Lachnospiraceae bacterium; assembly: GCA_964368185.1. Lineage (GTDB taxonomy): Bacteria > Bacillota > Clostridia > Eubacteriales > Anaerofustaceae > CAYJAA01. The sequence goes on from CAYJAA010000068.1 coordinate 2,965, forward strand.
TCCACCACTATTACCCTCATTAATAGAGGCATCTGTTTGAATTAAGTCTTCAGCGATTTCAGTATCACTTATTGGAAGACTTCTATTTACAGCACTGATAATTCCTTGAGTTACAGTTCTCTCAAAAGTAAGTCCTAGGGGATTTCCAATAGCTATAGCTGTTTGTCCAACATTTATATCATTACTATCCCCAAGCTTTACAGCATCTAAATCATCTGCGTCTATTTTTATAATAGCTAAGTCAATTACATCAGAAGCATAAATAAGAGTTCCCTCATGAGAGCTACCATCTTTTAAAGTTACTATTAGACTTTCTGGATTTGAACCAACTACATGCTGATTTGTAGCGATTAATCCGCTACTATCTACAATAAATCCTGTTCCTACTGCATTACTTTCATAAGCCCTATTAAACATATCCATGGTAATTTCTGTTGTTTCGATACCAACCACACTTGGCATTACATCTTCTGCTACTACCTCAGTTGTGGTAGTATAAGAAATGGTGCTAGCTTCTGATGACTGGGTAGAAATTCCGCTACTAGATAATTTACTGTCTATAATATCATCAATGTTTGAATTTATTGCCATAAAGGAAAGAGATGAGAATAATACTCCTCCAACTACTATCCCCACAACAAATGCTTTTAATTTACTATTTTTTGGTTTTTTAGTTTCCATTAACAACCTCCTAAAAATCAACAATACTACTTGCCCTTAGTTTATCGGCTGCACTCACTTCTATATCTTTACCAACTTCGATTGAATTTTCCTTTAAATATTTAAAAACTGTACTAAGAGCTAAATCCTTA
>CAYJAA010000068.1:3786-6302 GCA_964368185.1 uncultured Lachnospiraceae bacterium
CATTTTCAACCAACTTAGATATAATTATACCTGCGTCTTCATTTGATAAATGTCCTAAAGGGCTAAGTATTCTTTTTTTCAAATTTATAGGATAATTTCCACTTTTCACCATATCTATATCATGATTAGATTCTAAAAACACAAACTTACACTTGCTTAACTTCTCTACGATGTCTTCTAAAATCATACCCATATCAGTTGCTATCCCACCTTTATTTTTTCCATCATCAATAACATATCCAAAAGGGTCAATAGCATCATGAGGAGTTTCAAAGGGTGTAATTTCAAAATCTTTTACTGTAAAAGGTTTATCTTTTTTTATACATCTTATATTTTTATCAGATATATTCCCAACCACTCCCTCTATTTTATTCCATGTTTTTTCATTCGTATAAACTGGAATATCATACCTTCTAGATAAAACCCCAACCCCTTTTATGTGATCTGAATGTTCATGTGTTACTATAATACCATCAAGCTGTGATATATCTACCCCGATTTTTTTAAGCTCATTTTGTGCCATAACTCCAGACACACCACAATCTATTAATATTTTAGTCTTTTGCATTTCCATGTACAAGCAGTTCCCACTAGATGAACTAAATATGCTGGCAAATTTCAAATTTTATCTCCTATATTATATATATTTTATGATTTTAATTTTATAAATTCAATACTCTTTATCTATTGTTAATGGTGATTTAATTAATATTTAACATTTCTAAGAAAATGGAAATGCTTTCTTAATTTTAGTATAATTTTATTTTTAAATCTACTTACATAAATGTATATTTATATAAAAAGATTAACATTACACAAACATTTAAAATATAAATATTTACCTAAGAAGTAGATAAATCAAAGGAGTAAATTTTCCTTTGATTTATAAAAGTATATATTTCTTAAACTGATTTTTCTACTATTAGACCTTTTGTATCAATATCTAGTAATTTCATTTCATAAAGGCCATTCATCTCTTCAGTTAATTTTTTCGCTTTTTTAATATCTGCTTTTTCGTCATATATCCCCATAATTGTAGGCCCTGCACCACTTAAGTATATTCCAACAAAACCACACTTATTTGCAATATCCATAATCTCGTCATAACCTTCAATTAAAGTTTTTCTATATGGCTCGTGAATTCTATCATTTAGTGCATCTGATAAATATTCACTATTACCATCCCTTAAAGCAAGGGGCAGTAGGGCGCACCGTGCTAAATTAAAAACAATATCTTCTTTTTTATAGCTTTGTGGAAGGGCAGCTCTAGCAGTTTTTGTTGCTAACTTAAAATTAGGAATAAATCCACAAAGTTTATATTTTTTATGAGCATCTATTTTATAATATTTAAAAATGTCTCTTTCTTTGTAAGATAAAGTCGTTCCACCATAAACTAAAGGAGCTACATTATCAGGATGTCCCTCTAATTTAGAAGCTAAATTAAAAATAACATCTTTATCAATTTCTCTACCTGAGAGTAAATATGCTATAGTAAGGCCTCCTACAATACAAGAAGCGCTACTCCCTAGCCCTCTAGAAGGAGGTATTTTTGTTTTTAAAACTATTTTTGCCCCGTATTTCTTAATATCTTCCCCTAAATACTCAAGACCTGTTTTTACACTATTAATAATTAAATTAGAAGAATTATCTGTATCTTGTACTTTCCCATTAAAAATAAATACATTTTTATAAGGCCTTAAAGTAAATGTGTTATAAAGAGATATACTTTGTCCAAAGACATCAAAGCCACAAGATAAATTTGCTGAGGTTGCAGGGGTATATATTTTATACATTTGCTCTTTCCTTGATATAGCTCTTAACTATATCTTTCATTTCTTCTTTTTCTATTACAATTTCTTCTCTTCTTTCAAAGTTTTCAATCCCCTCAACAACCTTTGGAAGTAAAACTCCTGTTTTCTTATTAAGAGCATACATATATTCTATATCGTCTTTATATTCATCTTTTCCATCAAATAAAGAAAGATATACATCCTTTGAAAATTTATAAGGGCTTGCTGTAGATAAAATCACTGTATGATTTTCACTTTTCTTATTATCTAAGTATACTTTATATCCGCAAGCTGTATGAGTATCCATTAAATAATTTTCCCTCTCGTATGCTTCTTTGATGCTTTTAATAATCTCAGCCTCTGTTGCATACCCTCCAATAAAATCTTTAATGTTATCCATATCTTCTTTTTTTAGCTTATACTTACCATTTATTTTAAGATCATTCATAGACTCATTTACTTTTTTATCATCATTTTTATATGTATGGTAAACAAGCCTTTCTAAATTACTAGAAATTAAAATGTCCATAGATGGAGCAATTGTCTTTTTAAAGTCTCTATTTTTATCATAAATACCTGTTTTGAAAAAATCAAATAATACATTATTATCATTTGAAGCACAAAGAAGTTTATCAATAGGTAGCCCAGATTTTTTTGCGTAATATCCAGCTAAGATATTTCCAAAGTTCCCTGTTGGAACTACCACATCTATTTTCTCACCCTTAT
>CAYJAA010000069.1:0-6087 GCA_964368185.1 uncultured Lachnospiraceae bacterium
AATATTATATAAGTAGTAAATATGGTGCTTTTTATTTTATAAAAAGCAAAGCCTCTCATTCCCGTGAGGGAACTATTGAGAGGTCTTAATATTTACGGCAAATATAACAGGCTTTTACCCGATTATTATCCTGCCAAAAAAGGGGTATTCCCCGTTCTTTTGATATCAAAAGAACAGAGATTAGTTGATAAATAATAGAGATATATAAATAAAAGGAATGGCTTTCACCATTCCTTTTTCTTTTAGATTATAAAGTTTATTTATCAGTATATTCCTATTGAAGTGTTTTTTATATTACTTATTTAAGCTTTATATAAAAAAATCTAAACTCTATTTCTTTTCTTTATAGTAGCAAGTCCTAGTAAAGACCCTGCTAAAAGAATAAACATTATATTTAAAGAAGAATTATCTCCTGTTTTTGGAGATGTCTCTTCATCTTCCTCTTCTTCCCCATCTGTAATAACAACATCAGCTTCTATTACAGTAAAACTCCCTCTTGCCATACCCATATCGTCACTTCCAATATAAATAGGATATGTCCCTGCAGGAAGAGTTTTTGTAAATTCTCCTGATAAAGTCATAATTGTGCTTCCGTCTTCATAGCTAACCATTTCTGAAGCTACTGCCTTACCATCTACCTCTGTAATCATTCCTAGCCCTGCACTAGCAAAGTAAGGTGATGTGGTTTTAATAACTAAGCTTTCTCCTTGTTTGATTGTTTGATTATCCCCAGTCATGATTTGAGGAATAGTTACAAGGTATGGATATCCTCCATTAAAGTTATCATCTAGAGCAAATGGGATATTATTACCACTCCCTCCATTCATAGCCTCTTTAAAAGCCAGAGTTTTCCCTTGAGACAGTGCTACCCCTTCTGTTCCAATAATGTATTCGCTACCGTTAGTACCTCTACCTTTTGATCTTTTCTCATTGTTTCCATATGAGCTTGTTATTGTAACATCACCAGTAGTATAAGTGGTATCTCTTCCTCCAAATAGTCCCCCAGAGTGAGCGCCAGTAGAAGTAATAACTCCTGCTGCATAACAGTATTCTATATCAATTGCATCATAAGCACACCCTAATAAGCCTCCTGTATAATTACCACCTGATACATTTCCAGTCGCAAAAGAATTAGCTATAAGACTATCCTGTGACTGTCCTACTAAGCCACCAACCCTTGCTGCTCCTGTAACATCTACATCACTATAATTATGTTCGATATTAGACTGCATTATATCCCCAACTAATCCCCCTACATAGTTCCCATTTCCTTTTACCGATCCTCCTGTTACATAACAGCGATTTATATAAGTAGATGAACCCGTGATAGAGCCTGTTACTGCCCCAACTATCTGATTTCCTGTTATATCAACATTAATTATTCCAAGGTCTGAAACCCCGCCACCTTGGGAAATTTTAGCAAATAATCCTATATAAGACTTGTCTGGTAAGTTAATTGAAAGATTTGATATAGTGTAATTGTTTCCGTTAAAAGTTCCTTCAAAAGGACGATTAGTAGTCCCTATTGGATTCCAATCTATACCATTTAAATCTAAATTATTCATTAAGATAATTTCATCATTATAAAATGTAGCATTATAACTATCTACTATCTTAGCAAGTCCCGCAAGCTCCTCTGCTGTATGTATTTCAAAGGTTTTGGCACTAACATCATCATAGTACCAATCTGTGTCTATGCTTCCGTCCCATACATCAACATCACTTTGAGCTAAAACTGAAGTTGGTATTAACATTGCAGTTAATATAATTAAAGTAAATAAAGCCACGATTTTTTTCATATTTTTCTCCTTTTATGCTTTCATAATTTTATGTTTAAACTAATATAGTATATAACATTTACTAATATTTGTCAATATTTGTCCCTTGTGTAAACATTTTTTAATTTATCTGCAATACACCTATGTTATTTCTTATAATAAAAAGATTACCCATTATAATTTAATTGTAAAGCAAAAAAGCTAACCTTATATACGACTACTAGTAAAGAAACAAACTATCACTGCCTAAATTGGTAGTGGCAGTTTTGCTTTAGTACCATAATGCCACTTTATTAATAATAGTATATAATTAGTAAATATGGTGCTTTTTATTTTTATAAAAAGCAAAGCCGAACCTTCCCTTTAGGGAAGCATTGGGCGGCTTAATATTTACGGAAATAATAACAGGCTTTTACCCCCCGTTTTGCCAAAAAAGGGGTATTTTTGGTTCTTTTGATATCAAAAGAACAGAGATTAGTTGATAAATAATAGAGATATATAAATAAAAGGAATGGCTTTCACCATTCCTTTTTCTTCTAGATTATAAATTTTCTTTATCATATACAACTATTTTGACTAGCTTTTTATTTATTATAATTTATGTATTATATTTTATTTACCCTCTATTTCTTTTTTTTCACAGTAGCAAACCCCATAACAGAAGCTCCCATAACTAGAAACATTCCTAGTAAGTTAGAATTATCTCCTGTTTGTGGTGCAGTTTCCTCATCTTCATCGCTAGCTTCTATTACTGCAAAAGTTCCTCTTGCCACACCAAACTCATCGTTTCCAATAGAAATAGTATAAGTCCCTACAGGAAGAGTACTTGTATAGCCTCCTGATAAAGTCATAATTGTGCTACCTTCTTCATAGCTAACCATTTCCAAAGCTACTGCCTTGCCATCTACCTCTGTAATCATTTCTGTTTCTGCATTATCATAATGAGGAGATGTGGTTTCTATAACTAAAATATCCCCTTGTTTGATTGTTTGATTATCTCCTGACATAATTTGAGGGATAGTTACAATATATGGATATCCTCCACTGAAGTTAGCGTCTATTCCAAATGGATACCTTACATCTCCTAAAGATAAAGTTTCCCTAAAAGCTGGCTGTCTCATTTGGCTAAGGGTTGCTCCAGAGCTTCCAACAATGTATTGATTACCGTTAGTTCCCTCCCCCTTTTCTTCATTTGCGTTATTTCCATAAGAGTTTGTAATATTAACAGTTCCTGTAGAATAAAGAGGATTTCTTCCCCCAAATAATCCCCCAGCATTATCTCCAGTAGCAGTAACAGTCCCTGTTGCATAGGAGTTTTCTATATTTACTCCATTATAAGCACACCCTAATAACCCTCCTATGTAATTATTCCCTGAGATATTTCCTTTAGCAAAAGAATTTAATATAGTAATATTTTGAGTAAGACCTACTAAACCTCCTACATTTTGGCCACCACTAACTTCTATATCTGCATAACTATTTATTATATCACTAGTGGTAAAGCCAACTAATCCTCCTGTATTATTTCCAGAAGAAGTTATATTTCCCCCTTCTATATAACAATTTTTAATAGTAGCATCATCTAAAATCCCTCCTACTAACCCTCCAGCATTATATCTAGCTGTTGCAATATTAACATTTAATAAACCAAGATCTAAAATCCCCCCTCCAATACCAAGACCTGCAAATAGCCCTAAAAAGGTCTCTCCTACTATTGTAATGTTTGATATAGTGTAATTATTTCCATCAAAAATTCCTTCAAAATTAGAAGAACTACTTCCAATTGGATTCCAGTCCCTACTTGCTAAATCTAAATCTTGCATTAAAGTAATTTTTTTACCACTAAAACTGTCTATTCTATCATCTACTATTTTAGAAAGTCCAGCAAGCTCCTTGGCTGTATTAATTTCAAAACTTGTAGCAGTTGGATTATCATCATACCAAGATGTATCTATACTTCCATCCCATATATCAGCCATATTTTGTGCAAAAGCTGGTGCTGATATCATCATTACTACTAATATAATAACAGTAAATAATGTCACGATTCTTTTCATTTTTTTCTCCTTTTACGCTTCTTTTTTTTATGCTCAAACTTAAGTATTATATAGTATGCACCAATTCTTATCAATATTTGTCGAATGTGTAAATATTGAGATTTTTTATTTATTATATACATTTTTTTCGTAAAAGGATAAACTTTATTTTCATAACCAAAAAATCAATAAAAAAAGCTAGTTTTATATACGACTACTAATAAAGAAACTTCATAATATAAAAGAAAAAGGAATGGCAAAAGCCATTCCTCTTATTTATATATAATCTTTTATTTATAATAAAAATAATTGTTCTTTTGATATCAAAAGAACCAAAACTACCGCTTTTTTGGCAAAACGCGGGGTAAAAGCCTGTTATTGTTGCCGTAAATATTAAGCCGCCCAATGATTCCCTAAAGGGAACGGCCAGCTTTGCTTTTTATAAAATAAAAAGCACCATATTTACTAATTATATACTACTATCAATAAAGTAGCATTATGATACTAAAGCAAAACTGCCACTATCAATTTTGGTAGTGGCAGTTTGTTTCTTTACTAGTAGCCGGATATTTTGACTAGCTTTTTATTTATTATAATTTATGTATTATATTTTATTTATGCTCTATTTCTTTTCTTAATAGTAGCAAACCCCATAACAGAAGCTCCCATAACTAGAAGCATTCCTAGTAAACTAGAATTATCTCCTGTTTGTGGTGCAGTTTCCTCATCTACATCTGTATCAGCGCTAGCTTCTACTACTGTAAAAGTTCCCCTTGCTACTCCCATATCACTGCTTCCAATATTTATATTATAAGTTCCTACAGGAAGAGTACTTGTATAGTCTCCTGATAAAGTCATGATTGTGCTTCCTTCTTCATAACTAACCATTTCTGAAGCTACTACCTTACCATCTACCTCTGTAACCATTCCTAGCCCTGCACTAGCAAAGTAAGGTGATGTAGTTTTAATAACTAAGGTTTCTCCTTGTTTGATTGTTTGCTCATCCCCAGTCATGATTTGAGGAATTGTTACAAGGTATGGATATCCTCCATTAAAGTCAGTATCTGTTCCAAATGGAAATCTTGCATCCCCTAAGTTTAAAGCTATTTGAAACGCTGATGCTTTCATTTGAGAAGTAGTTGCTCCACTCGTTCCAATAATATATTCATCCCCGTTACTTGAATCACTACCTTTTACTTGATTTACATTGTTTCCATAAGAGTTTGTGATAGCAAAAACTCCAGTATCAAATCCAGAAGCTCTACCTCCAAATAATCCTCCACTACTACTTCCAGTAGTAGTAACTCTTCCTGCAGCATAAGAATTTTCTATAGTCACCCCATAATTACCAGCCCCTACTAAACCTCCCACATAGTCAGCTCCAGAAACATTTCCTGTGGCAAAACAATTTATTACCATACTATTTTGAATTAGCCCTACTAATCCCCCTATTCTGGTGTTACCTGTAACATCTATACTTGCATAACTATTTCTTATAGAAATAGTGGAAAATCCAACTAAGCCCCCTGCAGTGTCTCCTCCAGAAGTTATTTTCCCCCCACTTACATAACAATTGTTTATGGTTCCTGAACCACCTGCACTACCTACTAAAGCTCCAACAGAATTACGATCAGTTGCTGTTATGTTTACATTTATTAAGGCGACATCTTCTATATAAAATATACCATCAACCTTTGCAAATAACCCTAAAGAATCACTTCCGTTAACTGAAAGGTTTGATATCTTGTAATTATTTCCAAGAAAACTTCCTTTAAAGCCAAAAGAATTATCTCCAATTGGATTCCATTCTTTACCAGCTAAATCTAAATGTTTCATTAAGATAATGGTTCTACCAGTAAAACTATCAGTTTTATCATCTACGATTTTTGCAAGACCTGCTAGTTCCTCAGCTGTATTAATTTCAAAAACTAGAGAAGCTGGATCAGCCTCATACCAAGCGGTATCTATACTTCCGTCCCAAGTATCACTAACACTAGTCCCCGCAAAAGCAGAAATAGGTGTCATCATTACTAATAACATAGTAACCATAAATAAAGCTACAATTTTTTTCATGTTTTTCTCCTTAAGTTGATTTTTTCTCAGTTATAGATATTTTACATTATAAATTTTTATATGTCAACAACTATAATTTTTCTTATAATCAAGAATATAACATTATATTTTTATAATTAGTTAATATATGATATAATGTCATTTGCTTATGTAAAATATAAAGTAAATAACTACTAAAGGATAATAAAAAATGAGTGCAT
>CAYJAA010000070.1:0-6085 GCA_964368185.1 uncultured Lachnospiraceae bacterium
CCAGTTTCCCCTACTGAATAAGGTGGGAAGTTATAGTGGTGCATATATCTTTTTGATGTTTCTTCTGAAATCCCATCAATCATTTGCTCTTCACTAATAGAACCAAGAGTTACCACAGATAAAGCCTGAGTTTGTCCTCTTGTAAATAGTCCGCTACCATGGGCTCTTTTTATTTTTCCAACCACACAGTCAATCGGTCTTATTTCCTCTTCTTTTCTTCCGTCTGGTCTAATTCCTTCGTTTGTAATCATATTTCTAACAACTTGTTTTAAAGCTTTTGTTAGTATTTCATTAAAGTCAAGACCATTATCTGGATAAAGAGGTAAAAATTCTTCTTTAATCTCAGCTTTGATACTATCAATTTTTTCTTGTCTTTGTAATTTTTCATGAATATTAAAAGCTTCTCTAAATTCAAGTAAAGCTTTGTCATATATTTTATCTTTTATTTCACTAAGAGGTCTATAATAAGGAATGTCTTTTTTCTCTTTTCCTGCTTCTTTAATAATTTCCTCTTGGAATTTAATAATCTCTTTAATATGAGTGTGAGCGTGCATGATTGCTTTAATCATAACTTCTTCACTAACTTCATTTGCCCCTGCTTCAACCATTAATATAGCCTCGCTAGTTCCAGCAACAGTTAAATGAAGATCACTAACTTCCCTTTCTTTCGAAATAGGGTTAATAACAAACTCTCCATCAATAAGCCCTACATTTACAGCTCCAATAGGCCCTGAAAAAGGAATGTCTGAAATACCAAGAGCGATAGAAGCTCCGATAATACTTGCAATTTCTGGTTGATTGTCCTGTTCTACTCCAAGAACCGTTGCAATAACTTGCACTTCATTTCTAAATCCTTTATCAAATAAAGGTCTGAGTGGCCTATCAATAAGTCTACATGTTAGTGTAGCTTTTTCACTAGGTCTAGCTTCTCTTTTTAAAAATCCCCCTGGAATTTTTCCAACAGAATACATTTTTTCTTCATAAAATACACTTAGTGGGAAAAAATCAATACCCTCTTTTGCTACATCAGACATACAAGCATTAACAAGTATTTCTGTCTCTCCATAAGAGATAAACGCACTCCCATTAGAAAGCTGAGCCATTTCTCCAAGTTCAACCTTTAACGGTCTTCCTGCAAAAGTTGTTTCAAAAACTTTTTTCATTTAATTCTCCTTAAAAAAAATGGCGGAGATTAGCAAACCACTTCTCCGCCTTAATTATTACTTTCTTAAATTTAATTCTTTAATAATAGATCTATATCTTTCAATATCTTTACCTGCAACATAATCAAGAAGTCTTCTTCTTTTACCTACCATCATAAGAAGTCCTCTTCTTGAGTGGTGGTCTTTTTTGTTTACTTTAAGATGCTCATTTAAAGTATTGATTCTACTTGTTAACACAGCTATTTGAACTTCTGGCGAACCAGTATCTTTACCGTGTTTTTGGTGTTTTGTAATTAATTCTTGTTTTTTTTCTTTTGTAATTGACATTATTTATTCCTCCATAATTTATATTCACCTAAAACCTAGCAATAAGTCGGAGAAACTATTCACAAAGCAATAGGTAACTAACCTAAGTATATTAACATATTATCTTCGATTAGTAAAGGCTTTTATACACAAATATACTAAAATATATCCTTAATTACCCTAATTATTCTAACCCTAAAGTAGAAAGGGTATTTTTAATGTTATCAAGAGCCTTTTCACTTAATCTTTCTTTTGCCTGAGTTGTAACCCCTGAAGCTACTCCAATACAGCGAACATTTTTATGCTTAAGAAGTTTTTCATCATTTAAACAACTTACCATATCGCAAATAAAATAATTATCACCTTCAATAAACTTTTCAAAAGCTTTTTTGTCAAAAGAAGGATCTCCTCCTGTATTAATTAAAATCTTTTTACTCCCCAAAATTTCAAACTCTTCCTCATATAACAAAGTCGTGTTTTTAGTAAGACAAGTACAAATAACTTCACACTCCCTTAACAAATCATGAAGCTCTCTATACTTCATCCCCTCTTTTTCACACTCTGGTTTTCTAGTTCTACTATGATAATAAACATCTGCTCCAAAGAATTTAAGGCCTCTTGCAACTATTTTCCCAGAAACCCCAAGACCTATAATTCCAATCTTTGCTCCTGTAAGCTCCCTAGGTTCACTCCCCCACATTCTTCCATTAAAGCCATGAAATAAACTAATTAGCTCACTAACTACAAACTCCACTACTCCCTCATCCCCATAATCTCTAACCCCTGTTACTATAACATTTTCTTCTTCTGCAACCGTAATATCTACACTTGCACTTTCTTTAGAATAAAGACTACAGCACATACCAATATATTTAAGGTTTTTACTCTTTTTAATTACATCCCCACTAATTTTAGTTGTGTAACTAACCAAAACTCCATCAGCCTCAGAAATCCTATTTAAAATTTCTTCATCATCTTTTGGGATATCTTCATAAAGAATTACTTCTTTAGCATATTTCTTTAACTCTTCCTTTGCCCATGGCAGTAAATTAAGCTTTTCAATTCCAACTAATTTTTCAAACATTTTCTAAGGCTCCTTTTATTTTTGTATTCTAAGTTTTTTGAATTTTTGACTTAAGCTAGGCTTAAAAATTAAAACTTTATTTAAAGAAGTTTAAACTTCTTTTTTGTTGATATAATATCTTTGTTTATTTGCTCTTTTAATTCATCTATACCACTAAACTTTTTTTCTGGCCTAATAAAATATACAAAGGATACAGTGATTTCCTCCCCATATATATCTTCACTAAAGTCAAAAAGAAATGTTTCACATCTTAGACTACCATCATTAAAAGTAGGGTTTGTTCCTACATTACTAATTCCATAATACTTCTTACCCTTAAACTCTGTAATTGAAGCATATACACCTTTTAATATAGGATTTTTCTGATTTTTAATTAATATATTTGCCGTTGGCACTTCTATAGTTCTTCCAAGTTGTTTTCCCTTAAAAACTTTGCCTCTTACTTTATAATATCGCCCAAGGAAAGTATTTACCTTTTCTATATCCCCTCTAGCTAAATATTTTCTAATAAGAGTAGAGCTAACAATTTCCCTGCCTATAGTAACTTTGTCCATAACACTATAATCAAAATTATAAGCTTTACTAAACTCTTTTAATAAATGAACATCTCCAAGCTTTTCTTTTCCAAAGGTGTAATTAAAGCCTGTGATAATTTTTTTTACATTTAAAAAATTCATTAAAAACTTAATAAATTCCTCTGCTTTTAAATTCTTTATTTTCTCAAAAGGAATAATAAATAAATAATCTATGTTGTTTTCACTAAGATAGTCTATTTTCTCCTCTAATGTCATAATGGTATGTAAGTTTTCTTTGCCACTTAAAACTTCAAAGGGGTGTTTGTCAAAAGTTAAAACCCCACTTTTGTAACCACTATTTTTCACACCCTCAATAATCTCCTTGTGACCTAAATGAAAGCCATCAAAAAAACCAAGAGCCAGTGCTATTTCATCCTCAATATATTCAAAAGGAAATTCATTTATTATCTTCATATCTTACTCTCTATATAAAATCTTACTTGGTTTTATACATCTATTTTCTTCTTCTATTTTTAAAACTCCCATTCCAATTAGCCTATCCTTTAAATATATTTTAATGATTTCACCTTCTAAAATATCCTCTAAATTACCCTCGATATTTTTAGGAAGTAAAATATTTCCATTAAATAATATATGTTTACTTTCTTCTTTTACAAAAACAGACTTCATACTACTAAGGCAGTAATCATCCCTTTTTAAAACTTTATCTATTTCTCCTAGCCTTACAATTTCCTCTAGCTGAGATAAAGTAACACTATCTTCGATTTTTAAAATTCCGCTTCTATTTCGAGTTAGTCCACTCATAACAGCCCCACATCTAAGGCTTAAGCCAATATCATGACAAAGGGAACGAATATATGTCCCCTTAGAACAATCTACTTTTATTGTTGCTTCATAGTTTTTTTCATCAAAGTCAATTAAATCTATACTTTTTATGAAAACTTCTCTACTTGGAATTTCAACTGAAATTCCCTCCCTAGCGTATTTGTAAAGAGGCTTTCCCTTTACTTTTATAGCGCTATATATAGGTGGGACTTGAGTAATTTTGCCAGTGAATAAAGGCAGGACACTAAGTAAATCTTCCTTAGAAAAGTCAGGGGCGCTGTATACCCTTGTCTCTTCCCAAATATCATAAGAGTCTGAAACCACTCCAAACTTTACCTTTGCAATATACTCTTTATCATCCATAGAGATATATTCGCTAAGCCTTGTAGCATTTCCAACCAAAACTCCCATAACCCCCTCAGCCATTGGATCTAGTGTTCCTGTATGCCCTATTTTTTTCGTATTTAATATTTTTCTTACTTTCCAACAAACATCATGACTAGTCATTGAATGTTCTTTATTTATAGCTATTATTCCACTTAACACTCTCTAAACTCCTCTAAGTTAGAAATTTCTTTGATTAAATCTTTATTTTTTCCCCTGTAACTAAAGCCAGCAGCCTTTTTGTGTCCACCACCACCATAAAAAGTAGCAATTTTTGCAACATCAATCTTTGGATTTGCACTTCTTAGGGATATTTTATATTCTTCATTTCCTACCTTTTTAATCAAACAAGCGATATCACAGCCTTTAATATATCTAATAAAGTCTACAATACCATCAGTGCTTTCAGATATTTCTTTATCCATATTTACAATTAAAACTCTTCCCTCATAAAGAGAAATAATATTATTTAGAGCATATTTAAAAATATCTATTTTGCTTTTATCAGATACTTTTAAAAGATCATTGATTTTTCCAATATCTATCCCTGCTTTTAATAACTCACTAGCTATAAGATGGGTTTTGTAAGTCGTGTTTGAATAAGAAAAACTTCCTGTATCTGTAGAAATTGATGTATATAAATATGTAAAAGTATCTACATCATTATAATTTTTATCCATATCTTTTATTATATCAAAAACAATCTCCCCACAAGAAGCCGCACTAATATCTATAATGTTTATATCACCATATTTTTCATTTGTATAGTGGTGATCTATACAAATTATTTTTTTACATCTACTTAATTCTTCATGACCATAAAGAAAAAGCCTACTTGAACAATCAACACAAATTGCAATGTCATAATCTTTTTCCAATTTGTCTTTATCTATAAGTAAACTTTGATCAAAAATTTTACAAAGACCATAGGAGGTTGATTTATCCATAAATAAATCAACCTCTTTGCCTATTTTTTTAAGTATTTGATATAGGGAATATCCACTCCCGTAGCAGTCTCCATCAGGATTTTGATGTCCTAATATTAAAAAACTGTTATTTGATTTTACTTCATTTAAAAAGTCTTGTATGCTACTTTTCATGATACTTATTTTTCACCTTCTTTTTTATCAATACCTCTTAAAACATCTTCTATGTGCATTGCATAATCTAAGGATTCATCTAACTCAAATACAAGGCTTGGTGTATACCTTGTATTTAATATTTTTGAAATTTCTTTTCTTAAAAAACCCTTTGCTGTCTCTAAAACCTGTAAGACTTCTAGTTTTTTATTTCTATCTTCTTCCATAACACTAACATAAACTTTTGAATATTTTAAATCTGGGGTTGTTTTAACTCTAACAACACTAACGATTTGCTCTTTAATTCTAGGATCTCTAATTTGAAATTCGATTAATAAGTTAAGTTCGTTTTTAATAAGTTCGTTAATTCTCTCGTTTCTATAAATGCTTCAAGAATATCTTCTTCTTTTAAGTCGATATAACCATCAATCCCTATCCCACATTCATACCCTGTCGCAACTTCTTTTGCATCATCTTTAAATCTTTTAAGAGAGGAAATATCCCCTTCAAATAATACGATACTATCTCTGATTACTCTAACTTTATCTTTTCTTCCAATAGTTCCTTTTGTAATATAACTTCCTGCTATAACTCCACCATTTGGAATTTTAAATACTTGTCTAACACTAGCAATCCCTGTAATAACTTCTTTAAATTCAGGGTCAAGTAGTCCTTTTAGGGCTTTTTCCATTTCTTCAATTACTTGAT
>CAYJAA010000071.1:0-6080 GCA_964368185.1 uncultured Lachnospiraceae bacterium
TTTAAAAAAGGAAAATCCTTAACCCCTTTGGTTCCAATAGAAATCCTATCTGCCCCTGCTTCCATATCCTTTTTAATTCCCTCTGCACTTCGTATCCCTCCCCCAACTGCTCCTTTTAATTTTGTGTTTTTAATAACCTTTTCGATAACACCAAAATTAATACTGCTACCCTTTAATGCCCCGTCTAAATCTACGATATGAAGATACTCTGCCCCTTTTTTCTCAAAGTCTTTTGCTACATCTAAAACACAATCATTATAAACCGTCTCTTTAGCATAGTCCCCTTGAGAAAGCCTTACACATTTTTTATCAATAATATCAATTGCTGGAAAAATTATCATTTTATCATCTCCATAAAATTACTAAGAAGTTTCCCTCCAACATCTGAACTTTTTTCTGGATGAAACTGCATACCATATACATTGTCTTTTTTTACAATAGCCGGAATTTTTACCCCATAATCACAATAAGAAATTAAGTTTTCATCTTTCATATTACACCCATAATAAGAATGAACAAAATAAACATAATCTTCTTCTTTTATTCCATTAATAATAGGATCATTTTGATTTTTTACCAGTTTATTCCAACCCATATGAGGAACTTTATACGGACATTTTATTTCTTTAATATCTCCACTTATGTAGCCAAGACCATCATATTCCCCCATCTCATAACTTTTTTCAAATAATAACTGCATACCAAGACATATCCCAAGAAGAAAGTTGCCACTCTTTACCCAAGTATCTAAAAACTCTCTAATGTCACTATTATTAATTTCCTCTATCCCATCCCCAAAAGCCCCTACTCCTGGGAGTATTAAAGCTTTAGAAGAAGATAACTTTTTAATATCGCTACTAATAAAATTATCCGCCCCAAGTCTATCAAAACCAAGGGAAACATTCCTTAAATTCCCTATTCCATAATCTATAATCCCAATCATAATACACCTTTGCTAGAAGGGATTTCATTTGAAACAATTTCTACACTATCTTTTAAAGCTCTTCCAAGACCTTTAAATATAGCCTCACACATATGGTGATTGTTTCCTTTTTCTAGTATTTTTACATGTAGGGTTAAATTAGCCATATCTGTAAAAGATACTAAAAAGTCTTTTAGTGTCTCACATTCAAAAGCCCCAATTCTTTCAGCTGTAAAAGGGCTTTCATAAACAAGATAACTTCTTCCTGATAGATCAAGGCTTACTCTAGCTAGAACTTCATCCATTGGAAGAAAGAATGTAGCATATCTATTAATTCCAACCTTGTCTCCAATCGCTTCACAAAAAGCTTTTCCAAAGGCTATCCCAATATCTTCAACTGTGTGGTGAGTGTCCACTACTAAATCTCCACTTGCCTTAATTTCAATATCAAAACCAGAATGCTTAGAAAGTAACACTATCATATGATCAAAAAAACCTATCCCTGTATCACAAACACATTTCCCACTTCCATCTAAGTTGATTTTTACCCTAACTTTTGTTTCAAAAGTTTCTCTTTCAAAAGTTCCTATTCTACTCATCATAAACCTCCTTTATTACTTTTATTAATTTTTCATTTTCTTCTTTTGCACCTATAGAAATTCTAACACAGTTTTTTATTTCTTTATGAAAATTTCTAATTGAAATACTCTTTTTCTCACACTCATCATAAAGCTTTTGAGATTTATCACTTCTTATTAAAATAAAGTTTGCATTAATAGGAAAGATAAATATTTCCTTATAGCTTTTTAATACCTTAAGAATTTTTTCTCTCTCCTCAGTAATATCTTTTACATAACTTTCTATAATTTCATGATTTTTGATTAAAACTTCCCCTATTTTAGCTGAAGTTGTAGATAAGTTATAAGGAAGCCTTGCTATTTTTAAGCAGTCTATCACTTCTTTGCTACCTATTAAAAAGCCTACTCTAATAGCTGCTCCACAAAAGGCTTTCGACAGTGTTCTTAATATAACCACCCTATTTGAGTAGTTAATTAAATCTAAGTTATCTTCCATAGAAAAGTCTACATAAGCCTCATCTATTGCAACAACCCCTTTTGTATTATCTATAATTTTTTTAATATCTTCCTTAGAATAAATATATCCTGTTGGATTGTTAGGGGAGCAAACATATATGATTTTTCCATTATATTCATTTGCTACCTTTATAATTTTATCAATATCTGGGGCTAAATCTTCTCTATCACTTTCAACCCCAATAAAATTCCCCTTAGCAAGTCTTGCTATTTCACTATACATAGAAAAGGTGGGAACAGCACTAATGGCATATTCTTCACTATCTAAAAAAGTATCACTTATAATCCTTATCCCCTCATCTGAACCTACTGTTGCAACTACACATTCAGGGCTAATGTTTAAATAATTTCCATAAACCTCACAAAGGTGATTACTCTCTGGATCTGGATATCTATTAATCACACTGTCTTCAACAGCCTTTATAAGGCTATCTTTTAGCTTTTCATTTAATATGTCAGTGTAATGCTCATTTGCATTTAATATAATCTCATAATCTTGGCTAGAAGCCTTATAGGCTGTAAAATTTCTAAGTTTACTTGTTACTAACTGTTTTATATCATTCATTGCTAAACCTCACTTTTATCGCATTACTATGAGCTGTCAAGCCCTCTTTATCTGCAAATTTAATTATTTTATCTTTATGTAAAAATAACTCTTCTTTGTTATATTCAATAACACTTGTCCTTTTTAAGAAATCATAAACAGAAAGAGGAGAGTAAAACTTTGCTTTTCCTGATGTAGGAATTGTATGATTAGATCCAGCAAAATAATCTCCAACAGGCTCAGGGGTGTAGCTACCTAAAAATACACTCCCTGCATTTTTTACTTTCTTTAGATGTTCATAAGGGTTATCTAACATAATTTCTAAATGCTCTGGAGCAATTTCATTAGACACATCAAAGGCATCTATTAAATTATCCACTAAGAAAATCATTCCATAATTGTCAATAGACTTTCTTGCAATGTCCTCTTTAGATAAGCTTTTTAGCTGTTTTTCAAGTTCATTTATTACTTCGTCTTTTAACTTTTCACTTGTAGTAACTAAAATACAAGCGGCACTTTCATCGTGTTCGGCTTGAGAAAGTAAGTCTGCGGCAATAAATTTAGGGTCTGAGTCCTCTGTTGCTATAATTAAAATTTCACTAGGTCCTGCCAACATATCAATGTCTACATGACCATAAACTTGTTTTTTTGCATTAGTAACAAAAAGATTTCCCGGCCCACATATTTTATAAACCGGTTTTATACTTTGACTCCCATAAGCCAAAGCCCCAATCGCAACAGCTCCCCCTAGCTTATATATTTCACTTATCCCACATATTTTAGCACAAGCTAAGATATATTTGTTTACACTTCCATCTTTCATTGGTGGAGTTGCAATAGCAATTTCAGGAACCCCAGCAATAATAGCCGGAATAGCATTCATAAGAACCGTAGAAGGATAAGGGCTTTTCCCCCCTGGAACATATAAACCCACCCTTTCAAGAGGTGTAATAATTTGAGTAAGTCTTTTATTTTCTTCTTTTATATCAAAGTGAGAATATTTTTGCTTACTATGATACTTCTCAATATTTGCCTTACTTTCCTTAATGATTTCAATAAATTCTTTGTCTATATTTTTATAAGCCTTATCAATTTCTTCCTTTGTAACTAAAAAAGAATCTAGCTTAACATTATCAAATTTTTCACTATATTTTTTAATAGCCTCATCTTTATTTTTTTTGATATCTTCTAAAATCTCTAAAACAATATCAGATACTTCCTCAATTTTATCACTATGTCTATTTAGGGTGTTTTTTACAGTATCTATAATATTATTTTTTTCATTTCTTAAATCAACAACTTTCACTATTTTCCTACCCCCTCATTTGCAATTTTTAATTTTTCCATAAAAGGATATATTTCATCATATTTCATTTTAAAAGCAGCTTTATTTACAATAAAACAAGAAAATATATCACAAATTTCTTCTAAAACACAAAGCCCATTTTCCTTAAGGGTAGAACCTGTTTCAACAATATCTACAATTACATCAGACATATTTAAAATAGGGGCCAGTTCAACAGAGCCATTTATTTTTATAAAATTTGCATTAATATTTTCACGAATAAAGTATTCTTTTCCTATATTTATGAACTTTGAAGCTGCTGTGATTTTATTACTTTTCCTTATATCATACCCCTCATATCCACAAATACACATCTTACATATCCCAATATTAAGGGCAAGAAGCCTGTATACATCTGGATTGTCCTCTAATAAAATATCTTTGCCAACAATACCACAATCACAAACCCCAGTTTCTACATAAATATGAGTATCAGAGGGTTTTACTAAAACAATCTCAACAAGCCCCTTATCATCACTAATAATAAGCTTTCTATTGTTTTCAAAATCTGAGAAATGAATTCCAAATTCAGCGAAAAGTTTTATGGCCTGCTTTGCAACTCTTCCCTTTGCTAGTGCGATTCTAATCATTGTCCCCTCCTATAAAAGCGTAAATTTCTTCAGGTGAAAGATAAACCTTTTTTACAGTGTCATATATTTGTAGGGAGTCTTTTTCACAAAACTGTAAAAATACATTAAGCCCGCTTTTTCTCATTTCTTCACTTAAAATAATACCCTCATGATATTTATTTTCACTACACATAATAATATATAAAGAGTCATCTATTTTAATTTTCTTATCAAAAAGAAGTTTTATTGTTAAATCGATGTTATGACTAAAGCCTAAACCTGCTTCTCTTTTTGCAAATTTTTTAGCCAGCCTGTCATATCTCCCCCCACAAATAAGTTCATTACTTGCCCCAAGGGAATATACTTTAAATATCATTCCACTATAATAATTCATAGGATTTGTAAAACCTAAATCTAAATAAATATAAGAAGATACATTATAAGATTTTAAATAATCATATATTTTTTGTAAATTATCTAAGGCTTTTTCCATCTTTTCGTTCATGGATAGGGTCCTAGCCTCTTTCATAACACTGTCAAAGTCTCCAAATAACATACAAATTCTCTCTAAGTTGTTTCTTATATCCTCATTAACATCTAGCTTTTCTAAATAAGATACTAAATCAACACTATTTTTGTCTTCAATTAGCTTATGTAGAGTTTCAATAATATTTTTATCTTTTACTCCTGTTTCTTCAATTAAGGCGTATACAAAATCTGCATGACCTAAATCAACCCTGATATCTTCTATACCAAGACTTAATAAACTATCTATACCTATTTTTATAATCTCTGCATCATAAATTTCTTCTTCTAAACTGTAAAGCTCTATCCCGCATTGACTTAATTCATTGTCTTTATAGTCACTACTCATAAGCCTAAAAACTTTAGTAGAATAAAAATATTTTTCCATAGAATATTTTTTCATATCTCTTACAGCTTTAAGAGCGTGAAAAGTAGCGTCTGGAGTAAGGACTAAAACTTGCCCTTCTTTATCAATAATTTTTAACTGTTTGCTAGTTGGAACACCTTTATACTTTCTATATAAGTCATAATTAATAAACATAGGTATAGAAATTTCCCTATATCCATATTTTTCATATAGATTATATAATTTATTTCTTATATATCCATAATAACTAGATTTATTAAAGGTCTTTGCATTCATAATTGTAGTGCCCCCTTTTTAAATATATATAATATTTATACCTTTTATTATAATAATTCAAAAGTCTATAATTAAAACACATTTAATTTCGCCTTTTTTTAATGTTTGTATCAAAGGTAAAATATTTCTTTTTCTTAAGTTAAAAAATAAGTTAATCTCTTTTTTATTCTCTCTTTTCTCACTATAATTCTTAAAGCCTTAATTTATGTAAATAATTAAAATTAATGATATGTTAGCCCTTTATAATTTTAACTAACATACCATTTATTTTAACCATTTGATTTCTATTTTGAATATTATACCATAAATATATAAAAAAAGTATGTACAATTTATAGAAACTTCAGAAATTTTATATTTATACATAAAACGTAATATAAAATCAAAAAAAGGACACTAAAAAGTGTCCTTTTAATACTCATTAAAATATCTAAGTAAT
>CAYJAA010000072.1:0-4212 GCA_964368185.1 uncultured Lachnospiraceae bacterium
TGCACCTTAAGTCAAGTATTTGATAATAGGGTGTTTTTTAGTGGGAATGAAGAGTATGGAAATGGGGTGTTTCATAGTGGGCTTAATGACCCTACATATGTTTCAGACCTTTTTTATTATCAAGATGGAGTAGATAATTCAAAAATTACCTCTATGGTGGTAGGGGAAAATGTTTTATTTGTTTTAAAAGAACCTTACAAAAATAATGCTACTATATTTTTTCACACACCTAGCCTTGATAGTGAGTATGGGAAAGTATATCCAGTAAGTCAAAGTGTTATTTCTCTTGGTTGTATCGGAGAGAGTATAAATTTTCTTGATGATATTGTGTTTTTATCTCCAAATGGGTTAGAAGCGATTGGGAGTAGTGCGGAGATCGAAAGATTATTATTTCACCGTTCCACTTTTGTAGACGGTAAAATGGTAAATAAGACAAATTATCTAGATGCAAAGATGATAGAGTGGAGAGAATATTTACTTATTTTAGTGAATGGATATGTTTTTTTAGCAGATTCAAAGAACTTAAGAAGCGTTGTAGGTGGTTTTGAGTATGAGTGGTTTTATTGGGATTTTGGGATTAGAGAGCTGAAAAATATCTTAATGATTTCACAGGATTTACTTTTTTATAGTGATAATAAAGTATATATATTAGGTGGAAGTAATGATAATGGTCAGGTTATAAAGGCTCATTTCACAACGATACTTGATGATTTTGGTAAAGGAAACAAAGTAAAAACTACAAACAAAAAAGGATTTATTACAAAGTTTAAAACTCTTCCTAATAGTAAATGTAAAATAGCTGTAAGAACAAATGAAACTTCTTTTGAAGATATTGGTCAGCATATTACTCAGGGTTTTGACTTTTGTAAAGTAAACTTTGGTGTTTTTGCTTTTATTTCAGGAGGAGAAAATCAAAAGATAATTAAAGTAAAAAGAAAAAAATGGATACAAATCCAAATAAAATACTATATAGATGAGCTAGATAAAAGCTTTGGGCTTTTTTCATCTATTATAGAAGCTTTTTTAGGGAGGTATGTAAAATGATAGATAAATTTAATATAGAAGTAGCAAATATTTCAGCTTTACCTGATGAACCTACAATTACATCTACAGAATTAAAGGCCACTTTTGATAAAGCAGGGGTAGATTTAAAAAACTATATTAATACCACTTTATATGAGGCAGTAAATGATATTCCCAGTATCGCTGATAATTTACAAGGTGGAACAAATATGGCTTTAAGCGCAGAGCAAGGAAAGCTTTTAAATGAAAATAAACAAGGAAAAATAGAAAGTGGAACAACTCTACCTAGTAGCTTAGAAGAGGGACAGCTTTTTATACTTTATAAATAATGGGGATATATGTAGATTTACAGCTTAGTGAAGTAAGCCAAAGTGTAAGTAGTAATACTTCAAGTGTAAAAGGAGAAATAACCCTTAGTTGGACAAGTGGTTCTTGGGATCACAACAATAGAACTTCTTCTATTACAATAAATGGAGTAAAATATAGTTTTATAAATCCTAATATAAATCCTAGTAGGACAACCTCAGGGAGTCAAAGTCTTTATGTAAAGACTGTATTAGTTGAGCATAATAGTGACGGAAGTAAAACAGTTTATGCCTCTTGTAGCGTTGCAACTGGGACGAGTAGTGGAACTGTCACGGATTCAACCTCTAAAGTATTAGATATAATCCCTAGGACATCTACTATTAATGTAAGTGATTTTACGATTGAGAGTGGAGTAAGTCCAGTTGTAACAAAGATGAGTTCTTCTTTTGTTGACAGGTTAGATATTAAGTTAAATGATTTTACTATAAAAACAATAAATGATTATGAAACTCAAAGGGTTGTATTTTCAAATGGAGAATTGGAGGGTATTTTAGAGGCTTTAAAAGATACTCTTGGAACTATTTTTAAATTTACTTTTATAGTTACTACAAAAAGTGGAAGCACAACGGTGGGAAGTGATAGTGACACAGCTTGGGGAGCGCTTTCAGGGAGTGTAAATATAGGAGTAGGTGGAGAAATCAAAAAAGGGATACCTTATGTTTCTAGTGGTGGAGAAAAAAAGAGGGGTATTTTATTTATAGGAGTGGATGGAGAAGTGAAGCAGGGAAATTCTTTATAATTTGGATATATATAATAAACAGTCATTTGTAGGTAGTGGCTGTTTATTATTTTTTAAGTAGTGGGGGTTATTATGTGTAGATAAAATTGGTTTTATATTTTAAATTTATTTTATCTATTTATAAGGATTTATTTTAGGATATTTAAAAGTAAATAATAAGAAAGAAGCACTTTTCACAAGGTGTTTTTTTATATAAAAAAATAAAAATAAAAGGAGGCTATATTATGGCAGTAAATCCATACAACGATTTAATGAAACTAAAGGAGGAAAATACTTCCCTGGAAAATAAATACATGGAAGAGGGAAGGAAAATACAAGAGGATCAAATTAATCAAAATACTCAAAATGTTATTTCAGATATTGAAAAGCAAAAAGAGTATGTTGATAAAGACTTAAATTCTGCATCAAAAGCACAGTATGCCCAGTATAAAAAATCTATTAATCCTTTTGGGGTAGAAAACGAAAAAATATATGAGGGGGGTTTAAGTAAGAGCGGATTTTCTGAGAGTTCTAAGGTTAAAAATTATAACCAAATGCAAGGAAACATCTCTATGGCTACAGATAGCGCAAATAGAATGAAAGCAGATTTTGATAGTCAAATTAACGAAGCAAAGATATCAGGAAATGCTAGTTTAGCTCAACTTGCCCTAGCAGAGTATCAACAGAAAATAGACAATTTGTGGAGGGATTATGAATATAATGTAGATTTGCAAAGTAAGAAGTATGAATGGGAGAAGGTAAATCCTTATAGTAGTAGAAGCAGTAGTAATTCAGCTTCTTCAAAAAGTTATACTAATTATAACTTTCTAGGGCAAAATACAGCTATGTTAGATGAGATTTATTCTCAAAGTGCAGGGATAGAAAATACCAATAGACAAATAAATCCTTACACAGAGTATAATTTTTCAGGACAAAGCACAACTATGTTAGATGAGATATACAAGCAGTTACATAAAAAGTAAAAAATAATTAGTAGGAGAAGAAAGGAGGAAAGATTTGGGATATGAATATAGTAAACTATTTGAGGATATAGAAAAAAGCAAGAAGAGTAATAGTAATTATACAAAGTTTTATGAAATGAACAACAAAAAAGAAGACAAGAAGGAAGAGAAAAAACGAGAGAGTATAACCACCCCTAAAGTAGATTATAGCAGTATTAAGGTTGTTACCTATGGACAGGAAGAAAAAAAGCCAGCTGTTTATAAATATAATGGAAAAGAGTTTCAAAGCCCTAGTAGTGATTACACAAAGGTAAAGACAGTACTTCCAAAGCCAGGAAAAACAAATGAAGAAAAAAGGCAAGATTTTTTAAATTTTGAAAAAAGCTATGCTGAAGATGATAAGAAAGACAGCTATGTAGAAAAAGGGAAAGAGCTAAATAGTAATGGAGCATTAAATGTAGGGCAGAGAGGTTCTTTATGGTTAAAGCTAGCTTATGCAAATTCGACTATGCCAGGAGGGGATAAAAAGTATCGATATTTAACTGAAGAAGAAATAGGCACTTATTATTACATACTGGGAAAAGAAGGAGCTAAAAAGGCAAATTACTATTTACAAGGAGTGGACGAAAGGCTAATTCAAAGACAGGCAGAAGAAGAATATGAAGAATATTTACAGATGAATAACTGGGAGAAGTTCTTAGCAGATGGGAGGCTAATGTTTCAATCAGGGCTTGATGCCTCGGCAACAGGAGCAAGGCAGTTTTTCAATACGGGAGATGATTCTTATGTTACTCAAACTGCTACTCAAACAACAGCAGATATGGTAAGAGCAGATAAAGATGGGCTTTCTGGGTTTGTTTTTGATTTAGGAAGAAACACTAGCTCCATACTTCCAGCGCTAGCCATGAATGTGCTAGCTCCTGGAAGTGGTTTAGTAATGACAGGAATCACTAGTTCAGGAAATAGTTATATGGATGCAATGGAGAGTGGGGCAAGTGAGCATGAAGCTCAGATGTATAGTGTAACTTCAGGAATGAGCGAGATGTTAACTCAACATTTCTTAGGGGGGATTAATGGTCTTAGTGCTACAAAAAGTGTAGGAAAAGGATTTAAAGAAGGGCTAAAGGCTATGGGAAGAGAAGG
>CAYJAA010000072.1:4222-4535 GCA_964368185.1 uncultured Lachnospiraceae bacterium
TATCTTCAAGCATTAATAGATCCAGTTATTAGGAATGATATCTTAGGGGAAGAAAATCCATTTGCCCCTTTTTCAGAAGATAAAATAAAAGCCTTTGTTCAAGGGGGATTAATATCAGGAGGTTATAATTTAGCAGGAAGTAATATTACAAAAGGGGTAAATAATACAAAAGGGGTAGAAAATATTAATCCTTATAGTGATATTACTAACCCTAGCACCAAGGCAGAAAATAAAGCTATAAATCCATATAGTAAAGAAGTGGGAGAGGTAAAGCTTGGGTATAGAGATATAATAAAAAATATAAATACCCGTC
>CAYJAA010000072.1:4545-5692 GCA_964368185.1 uncultured Lachnospiraceae bacterium
GGGGGTATGTTTGAGGTAGAAAATTATTATAAAAATATTCTTCCTATCAAAAAAGAGAGTGGGGAAGCTGGTGAGGCTGTGGTAGCAAGACTTCTTCCAGGAAGGTTTTATGGTGTAGATAATATCCAAGATATAAAAGGTGTAGAAATAAAGGGTAAGGAGTTTTTTGAGAAATTCCTTCCTAGAAAAGAAGATGTGGAGAGGTATGTTGGGGATGGGGAGGAGGTTATTTATAAAGACAAACACGGCAATCTTAACAATAATAAAGAGATATATGAGCTATATGGATATGATAAAAGAGTGGATGAAAAGTTTATGCAAGGGAATAAAATAGCTAAAAAAGAGCTTGAAAAAAAGGCACAAGGTGATATAATGAAGATAAGGCAAGAAGGCAATAGACTTATGGATAATCGTACCATAGCTATAGTACCGGAAAGCAAGCTAGCAGGATACTTTTTAGATTCTACTCATGAAGTAGGAAAACATAAAGCAAGGGTATACAATTCTGTGTTAGGATATAATAAAGATAACTGGGAAGAATTAGCATACATAATGTTGGACAAAATACAATTTACCCCATATAGGGAAATAGAGCGTACAAAGCATGGAATAAAATACAAAATGCCGATAAGGATTTTAGGAAGAAAACAAAAAAGTATGATTATCACAGTGGTTTTCCAGGTAGACAATGGAACTAATGTGCCAAGGTTTATTACAACGACATTTGATACGAAAACAATAAGAATAGAGGAGGAAGAAAGATAATGGAATTTAGATTACTTGATGTAGTAAGACTAAAAGAAGATAGACCAGATGCAGAGGTTAAAAAAGGTTATAAAGGAACAATAGTTGATGTCCTTAATAAGGGAGAAGCTTTTACTGTTGAGTTTTTAGATGAGAATAATGAGACAATAATGAAGAGTATTTTCAGCACATTTTATCCAGAGGAGCTAGAGCTTGTAGAAAGTTACCGTTCAGAAAAGTATGCTGATTCAGAAGGAAAAATATTAAGTTATGCTTCAATACATTCTTTAGATGAGGAATAGGGGTTTATATTGATAAAGTGATATAAAGTAAAGGGAAAACACAAAAAATATCCCTTACAACATTTTAGGAGTAGAGTAAATATGATAGATAAAATAATTAA
>CAYJAA010000073.1:0-5544 GCA_964368185.1 uncultured Lachnospiraceae bacterium
CGGCTTTGCTTTTTATAAAATAAAAAGCACCATATTTACTACTTATATACTGTTATTAATAAAGTGGCATTATGGTACTAAAGGGAAACTGCCACTACCAATTTAGGTAGTGGCAGTTTGTTTATTTATTGATTGACATATATTTTTTAAGTGGAATTTTTTATATAAATTATTTACTATTTTTTTTACTATATAGATAAGCTAAAACAAAAATGAGTACAGAGAATATTTCATAAATCCAAAACATTGGATTTTGCATACCGCATATAAATATGATTAAAGAGCCTATAATAGCTAAAATAGGGAAGATATATCCCTTAAATAGTCCTAAAACCTCTCCTTTTTTTGCTAACTTTATAACGGCTATATATAATAAACAATACATTAAATAAGTTGTTACAATAGATATTTCTGAAATATCTGAGTTTACTAAAAGGGAGTATTTTGTGGATATGAAATGTACAATCATCCAAGCAGTAGTTACAATAAAAGCAAAAATGATTGAATTAGTAGGTACATTTAATTTAGGATGTAACACCTTTAATTTATCTGAAGAAAAGATCATATTTCTAAGGGCTAGGGAGTAAGGTGTTCTTGTGTAGCCTAGGATAAGTCCATTTACTGTTCCTAGAACGGAGATGATAATAAATACAAATAGTAACTTTCCTCCAACACCTCCAAAAAGTAGCCCAGCAGCATATTCTACATGAGAATCTCCCATACTAATTACATTGTCAACCCCTACTAAAGCAGAAATTCCAACAAAGTATAATAAGTAAGAGGCCAGTATAAAAAGAGGAGCGACAACTAAGGCTTTAGATAAATTTTTCTTAGAGTCTTTAATTTCGTGAGCGATACTAGTTGCTACGATCCACCCGTCATAAGCAAATACAACAGGGGCGATAACAGCTAAAATACTTACAGAACTTGTTGCAATTTCAGAGGTAGCGTTACTAGTAGTAAAAGCTGTACTAACATCTCCAAATACCACTCCAGCTATCCCAATTAGAAACAGTGGGATTAGTTTTATAATTGTAGCAGCATTTTGAAATAATCCAGCAAATTTAGCGCTTAAATAGTTAAAAATAAAAAGGGTTGTATAACATATAAAACCGATAAAAACTTGGTTAAATAGTGTGCCATTTATTCCAAAAAGGATACATATATATACCCCAGCAACGAAAGAAACGATTGCTGTTATAGTAGGGTAGTAAACAAATACTTGAAACCACCCAAAGGCACAAGCTACATTTTTATTAATATATTCTTCTGCGTAAGTAACTATACCACCAGCTTTTTGGGTTTTTCCCGCAAGGGTAGCGATACATAAACTACCAAATATAATACTAATGGCTGCTATAATAAAAGCAGCAATTCCATATACTATATTTCCATTTGTGTAAATAAGGATATTATCACTTTTAAAAAATATCCCAGAGCCTATAACTATACCTACAATCATGCAAATTGCGGTAAATAGTCCATATTTTTTTTCTGCATGCATAAATTTTTCCTTCTTTCTGTCTTATAGAGAGGTGTTATAAAAACCTATCTTCTTTTTCACTTTACTTAGTGTTTTTGAGGCTATATAATTTGCAGTTTTACTGCTATTATCAAGAACTTTATTTACATAAGATTTATCATTTATTAGTTCATGATATTTTTCTTGTATTTTAGCTAAGTCTTCCACTACACTTTCTGCAACACCCTCTTTAAAGTCTTTATAGCTAACGCCATTAAAGAAAGCCTCACTTTCTTTAATACTTTGATTTGTTGCACAAGAGTGAATTTCAAGTAAATTAGAAATTCCAGGTTTATTTTCTATGTCATAGAATATTTCGCTACTTGAATCTGTAACAGCCTTTCTAAATTTAGACATAATTACATCTTTATTATCTTTAAGGGTAACAAAAGCGTTTTGGTTTGGATCTGACTTAGACATTTTCTTTGTTGGGTCTGCAAGAGACATAATCCTTGCTCCACTTTTACCAAAATAACCTTCTGGTATTTTAAAAGTAGGGGAGTATAATGTGTTAAATCTATGGGCTACATCTCTAGAAAGTTCTAGGTGTTGTCTTTGGTCGCTTCCAACTGGTACAAGGTCTGATTGATAAAGTAAAATATCAGAAACCATTAACACAGGATAATCAAACAGCCCTACTTTTATATTTTCCCCTTGATTTTTAGACTTATCTTTAAATTGTGTCATTCTTGAAAGTTCACCCATGTGGGTGTAATTATTTAGTATCCAGCAAAGTTCACTATGAGCAGGAACATGAGACTGAATAAAAAGTAAAGATTTTTCTGGGTCAATTCCACAAGCTAGTAACATAGCGCTACATTCAAAAGACCTTTTTCTAAGCTGTGCTGGAACTTGACTAACAGTGATTGCGTGCATATCTACAATACAGTAAATACAGTTATATTCATCTTGAAGCTTTTGCCAGTTTTTGATTGCTCCATAATAATTGCCTATTGTAAATTCTCCTGAGGGTTGTATTCCACTAAATATTATTTTTTTATCTTCCATTTAAACAAAAGCCTCCTTAAAGTTGTATTTTTTTAATTTTCAATTACTATAACAAAGTCGCTTTGAATCTTACCTTTATTATACTCTATAGTCAAAGTAAAATTTTCTTCTTGTTTTGGTAGTGTTATTTCCACTATTTTTTTCTCATTTGGTAAAAATTCTTCTTCTATTATTCCAAAGCTTCCCATATCAAGAACAAGAGTTTGGTTTGAGTCTTTTTTGTTAATAAACTCATACTCTGCCTTTGGTGCTTCGTTTTCTGTAAATGGAATAGTTTCTAAATATGGCATATTTTCAAAGGGAGCAAACTCTAAAACCACAGTGTAAGCAATAAATATAAAAAAGAATATTCCTAGTATATAAAAGGGTATATTTTTTTTATCCATTTTAAACACCTTTTGTTTCTATATCATTTAAAATAAGTTTTACCGCTTCATTTACTGACATTGTTCCAATATCTCCAAAGCCTCTTTTTCTTACAGAAACAAGGCCACCTTCCTTTTCCTTACCCCCAACAACTAACATATAAGGAACTTTTTCCATTTGAGCTTCTCTTATTTTAAAGCCAAGTTTTTCAAATCTATCATCTACTTCTGTACGAATATTTGCCTTTTTAAATTCATCTAAAACATTATAACAATATTCATTTACATCTTCGTTAATAGAGATGATTTTTACTTGCATAGGGTTTAACCAAGTAGGGAAAGCTCCAGCAAAATGTTCTGTTAAAATTCCAATAAATCTTTCGATACTTCCATAAATAACTCTATGAATAACAACTGGTCTATGTTTGTTTCCATCACTACCTATATAAGAAAGGTCAAATCTTTCTGGAAGTTGGAAGTCTAGTTGAACAGTTCCACACTGCCAAGTTCTTCCGATACTATCTTCTAGGTGAAAGTCAATTTTAGGGCCATAAAAAGCGCCGTCTCCCTCATTAATCTTAAAAGGGATTTCTTTTTCTTCTAAGGCTGTGATTAAAGCAGTAGTTGCGATGTCCCATTGTTCGTCGCTACCAATAGCTTTTTCTGGTTTTGTAGAAACTTCAATTGTATATTTAAAATTAAATACATTATAGATATAATCTGTAAAATCTATTACATTTTTAATTTCATCTTTGATTTGATCTTCTCTCATAAAAATATGAGCGTCATCTTGAGTAAAGTTTCTAACTCTCATTAAACCGTGTAGGGCTCCTGACTTTTCATGTCTATGAACAAGTCCAAGCTCTCCCATTCTTACAGGTAAATCTTTATAAGAGTAAATTTTTCTTTTATAAACTAACATTCCCCCAGGACAGTTCATTGGTTTTATTGCAAATTCTCTTTCGTCAATTTGGGTGAAATACATATTTTCTTTATAATTATCCCAGTGTCCAGACTTTTTCCAAAGTTCGCTATCTAAAATAACAGGAGTTTTAATTTCTTCATAGTTTCTTTTTTCATGCTCTATTCTCCAAAAGTTTTCAAGTTCATTTCTAATAATCATTCCCTTTGGGTGGAAGAATGGAAAGCCTGGGCCTTCTTCTAAAATAGAAAATAAATCAAGCTCTTTTCCAATTTTTCTATGATCTCTTTTTTTAGCTTCTTCCATTTTATAAATATAATCCTCTAGCATTTCTGCTTTTGGGAAAGTAATACCATAAATTCTTTGTAGCATTTTATTTTTCTCGCTCCCTCTCCAGTAAGCTCCTGCAATAGAAGTTAGCTTTAGAGCTTTTACGCTACCTGTGGAAAGTAGGTGATGGCCACTACATAGGTCTGTAAACTCTCCTTGAGAGTAAAAAGATATGATTTCATCTTCTGGTAAGTCTTCGATTAATTCAGCTTTATAATCTTCATTTTCTTTTCTTACTTTATCTAAAGCTTCTCCTCGTGGAAGAGTAAAAGAAGTGATTTCCAAATTTTCTTTTACAATTTTTCTCATCTCTTTTTCAATAGATAAAAGGTCACTTTCTGTTAAAGATTTATCAAGGTCAATATCATAATAAAAACCGTTATCTATACTAGGACCTATTGCTAGCTTTGCACTAGGATAAAGTCTTTTTACCCCTTGGGCTAAGATATGACTAGAAGTATGCCAAAAAGCTTTTTTTCCTTCTATGTCTTCAAACTTACAAAACACAATACTTGCGTCATCATTTAGCTTCGTTCTAATATCTTTTACTTCTCCATTAACCTTAGCGCAAAGGACTTCTTTTTTCAAAGATCTTGAAATTGAAGAGGCGATATCTAAAAGGGAAGTTCCTTTTTCATATTCTCTCATATTACCATCTGGAAATGTTATTTTAATCATTGTTTTCTCCTTGTTTTTTATAAATAAATATTTTATCAAATTATATTTTTAAAGTCAATTTATCCTTTTTTCTATCTCTTAAAGAGGGTTTTTCTTTATTTGTCCTTGATTTCTAGGATATTTATCTGGGGTTTTTCTTAGCTTTTTAATTATTATAATGTTTCTTTCATGTAAAGAGTAGGGAAGGTTTATATTTTCTACTGTTTTTATTTCTCCCCCTAAGGTATGAAGGGCTTTTTTGCTTTCTTTAAGTTCTTCTTCTATATTTTTACCCTTAAGGGCAATAAAACTGCCTCCTACCTTTAAAAACCCAAAGGAATATTCACTTAAAACATTCATCTTTGCAACGGCTCTAGCAGTTACATAATCAAACTTTTCTCTATAGTTTTCTGTTTTTGCAATTTCTTCTGCTCTAGCGTGAATTGCCTTTATCTTTTGGAGGTTTAATTTTTGAATCGTTTCATTTA
Organism: uncultured Lachnospiraceae bacterium; assembly: GCA_964368185.1. Taxonomy (GTDB): domain Bacteria; phylum Bacillota; class Clostridia; order Eubacteriales; family Anaerofustaceae; genus CAYJAA01. The sequence continues at coordinate 5,293 of CAYJAA010000073.1, forward strand.
AGTAGTTTACTCTTTTATTTAAGCTATCCATTAAAGTGATATTTATATCATCATTTAATATTTTTATTACAATTCCTGGAAAGCCAGCTCCACTTCCTATGTCTAGTAAAGATCCACTTTTAATATATTTTAAAATTGTGGCGCTATCAAGGATGTGTTTGTCTATAAATTCAAGTTCTTCTGTAATAGCAGTTAAATTAAATTTTTTATTTTCTTCTATTACAATTTCCATAAATAAAAGAAGCTTGTCTA
>CAYJAA010000074.1:0-5437 GCA_964368185.1 uncultured Lachnospiraceae bacterium
TCTTTATTTGTAGCCTTATAGATACTATCCTTTTTTTATAAGTGTTTAAATTTTATTTATACACTTATAAATAACTATTTTATTTGTTTTGGTTAATAAGTTGTTTTTTTAAAAAAAGTTCTATATTGCTTTGAATTTTTTCTTCATCTTCAATATTTTCTCTTAATATATACCTAAGCTTATCAATTGTGTTTTCATATTTTTTTTCAATTACAAAAACATTATCCTCTTTAGGATTTATTAAATATTCAATCTTATTATTAAAATAAAGTATTTTTTTACTTTTCTTATTTTTTGTGGCTTCTTTGATTTTACTGAATAAATCTAGACCCTTATCTATTTTTTTATCTTTTAAATACAGCAAAACTATATCGTAATAAATTAAATTTAGATTTAGCATTTTAAAGAATTGATCTTTCATAAGTTTATCAAAATTAATTTCTAAATAATCTACTAATTTATAAAATCCCACATTTACTCTATTTATCTTTTTTAGTAAATACATATCTATTACTAATTTTAGTAATATTATATCTTCAAAATCTATTTTTTCTTCCTCAACAGAAATAGCTGTATTTTTTCCTGAATTTTTAAGAAGAAATGAATATTTTTCACTACCAAAGTCTGGTGTATAGCTACAGTTTAATAATAACTGAGAATATCCATACCCCTCATCTTCTAAAAACTTATTTTTATTAGTGTAGCTGAAAATATTTCTAGTGTTTTCAAATAAGGAAAATAACACAGTGTATATACTTATAAATATAGTAAATATACTTACAATATATAAATAGGCTAAAACTTCTTGACTATTTACTTCCACATATGATTTATACATAAAATAACAGCCTAAGTATAGTGTGAATATGCCACTTAAAAAACTAAATCGTAAATAATTTATAACGACTTTTTTAAAGTCATCAAATTGATATTTATTAATACAATTACTAATGTTTACACTCATACTTCCACCAAAAATAAATTCATTAAACTTCATTATTTTAAGTTTAAATTTACCCTGTTTTTTTATAAGTAAAAAAGGAAATATTATAAAAGCCATAACTTCTAAGTTATTACTCTTAGCACTTATGTAGTTTATCCCTTGATGAATAATAAGGGTAATATAATAAGAGATAAAAGTCAAAAATAGACATATAAAAATATTAAGTTCGATTTTTTGACTTTTTAAAAAAGCAATAAAAAATCCAAAGAAAATAATACTTATTATAATAAAAAGTGTAAATATAGCAATCTGGTCTTTTTTTCTTTTAAACTCCATGTTGGCCCTCTATGTCTATATAACTAAAAAGATAATTTGTTTTCATTGCCATCTTTTATTCTTTTAAGATTTGCTCGGTGTTGGAATATAGTAAGAAGGGCTAAAATTATTCCCAGAACAACATACTCCATAGGTTGATTCAAAAAAAAGTAAAGAATTGGAATTAAAGTAAGTGCGCTCATTGATCCAATAGACATAATTTTTGTTATTAAAACTGAACTAAATCCAATTATAACGCATATTAATGTAATTGGGAAATTAATAGCTAAAAACACCCCTATTGTTGTGGCTACACCTTTACCACCTTTAAATCCCATAAAAACAGGCCAGTTATGTCCTGCGATACAAGCTATAGCAGCACCAGCTACAATAAGTCCATCTTGGTTGAAATATTTACATATTAAAACAGCAAAAACCCCTTTTAATACATCTATTGCCGCAACAATGACAAAAGAATAAAATCCATAATTTCTAAGAATGTTTGATGCTCCAGCATTTCCACTTCCTTTTGTTCTTATATCTTCTTTTTTTACATTTGTAGAAAAAAGATATGCTCCGTTAATACATCCTAATAAATAGGCTACAATTATTAATATTATTTCAATATAATTCAATGTTAATTTACCTCGTTAAATTTTAGTTATATGTGTAGAAATAATATAATTAATACACAGGTAAGATTATATCATATATTTTTTTTTTATCATAGAAAAATTAACAATTCTTACTTAATAAATATTATTAATTTTTTACTATGATGTATTTTTTATATCTATTAATGAATATCTATTAAAATTTCCTTGTATAATTTACAAAAAAAGCATATAATGTAACAAATATAAAAGGTTCTTTAAGTAGAGCTTTTTTTATATCTTCGGTGGAGATAAAACAGTTTTTTTATCCACTATAATGTATATTTATATAAATTTTTTAATATAAAAAACAGGAGGAAAAAAGCATTGAAAAAATTATTAACAGGAAATGAAGCTATTGCTTATAGCTCATACATACATGGTGTAAAATTTGCCAGTGGATATCCTGGAACACCTAGTACGGAAATACTTGAAAATTTTGCAAAATTCAAAGACGGCACATTCGCTGAGTGGGCTCCTAATGAAAAAGTAGCTCTTGAAAGTGCAATTGGAGCAAGCTATGCAGGGGCGAGAAGTCTAGCGACTATGAAACATGTAGGCCTTAATGTTGCAGCTGATCCTTTATTTACTAATGTATACACAGGTGTAAATGGTGGACTTATTATTATAAGCGCTGATGAACCAGGAATGCACTCTTCTCAAAATGAGCAAGATAATAGACACTATGCAAGACATGCATATATTCCTATGTTTGAGCCTTCTTCCTCCCATGAAGTTTTTGATATGGTTGGTTGCGCTTTATCTTTAAGTGAGACTTTTGACACTCCTGTTTTAATTAGGATGACAACTAGAGTCTGTCACTCTAAAAGTTTAGTGGATATGAGTGGGGTAAGAATTGATATTTCACTAAAAGAAATGGTGAAAAACCCTTCAAAATATGTTGCTGTTCCAGCTAATGCTAGAAAGCTAAAATACAAATTAGTTGAAAAACAAAAAAAATTATTAGAATATTCTAATAATAGTCCATATAATTATGAAGTTGATAACGCAAGTAAAATAGGAATAATTTCAAGTGGAATATGTTTTGAATATGCTAAAGAAGTTTTTGGGGAAGATGTTTCTTATTTTAAAGTCGGATTTTCATACCCACTACCAATAGAAAAAATCAAAAAGTTTTCTAAAAAAGTTGATAAACTATATGTAATAGAAGAAAATGATCCAATTATGGAAATGGAGCTGAAGGCAAATGGAATCCCTTGCACTGGAAAAGAAATTTTTCCTTGTGAGATGGAATTAACTCCAGACATTATTAGAACTTCATTTTATAATAAAAAAATAAAATTAATTAATGATAATAAGGAAAAAGAAGCTGTAGGCAGACCTCCTACACTGTGTGCTGGTTGTCCTCATAGAGGATTATTCTATGAACTTGGAAAGCTTAAGAACACTTATCTTTCTGGAGATATTGGATGTTATACTCTAGGTTTTGCGAAACCTTATAATGCTCTTGATACTGTAACTTGTATGGGAGCTAGTATATCTTCAGCTCATGGAGCAGCTAAAGTTTTTGAAATGAATGATATAAAAACAAAAACTTTTGCAGTTATTGGAGATTCAACATTCTTTCACACAGGGATTAACTCCCTTATGAATGTAGCTTATAATAAAAGTAATGTTACAACTATTATACTTGACAATAGAATCACAGGAATGACGGGACATCAAGAAAACCCAGGAAGTGGATATACACTAATGGGAGAAGAAACTAGTGAAATTGATATTGAAACCCTTGTAAGGGCTTTACTTATCAAGCATGTAAAAACTATTGATCCTAATAACTTAAAAGAAGTAAAAGAGGCTCTTAAGTGGGCAAGTGAATTAAATGAACCAAATGTTATCATAACTAGATATCCTTGTATACTAAAAAAACTTACAAAAAGGGATAATGAAGAATTCAACAATCCTTTTACAAGTAAATGTAGTGTAAATAAAGATGAGTGTATTAATTGTAAAATTTGTTTAAAATCAGGTTGTCCTGCAATTTCTATAAATGATAAAGAAAATGTTGCACAAATTAATGAAGCTTCATGTGTTGGTTGCGAAGTATGTTTACAAATATGCCCTAAAAATGCTATAAAAAAGGAGGGTAAATAAATGACTAAAAATATATTAATGGTTGGAGTTGGTGGTCAGGGAACTATTTTAGCTAGTAAGCTTTTAACAATTGGATTATTAGAAGCTGGGTATGATGTTAAAATGAGTGAAATCCACGGTATGAGTCAAAGAGGTGGTAGCGTTTCTTCTCAAATTAGATATGGAAAGAAAGTTTATAGCCCTGTTGTTGAGGTTGGAAGCAGTGATATAATTGTTGCTTTTGAAAAGTTAGAAGCTTTAAGATACATAGAGTATTTAAAAGAAGGTGGGGAAATTATCGTAAATGATTATGAAATAAACCCTATGCCTGTTTTATCTTTAGAGGCTACATATCCTAGTGATATTATAGATTATATTAAAGGCTTGAAGTGTAATTTAACCCTTATTGATGCTATTTCTCTAGCTAGAGAGCTTAAAAATGAAAAAGTATTAAATGTTATCTTACTAGGGGTCTTAATTAATAAAATGGGGCTTACTAGTATTAACTGGGATAAAATCATTGAAGAAAATGTTAAATCGGCTTTTGTTGAACTTAACAAAAATGCCTTAAAAATGGGAATGAATATATAATAAAATATAATAAAAAACCGATATTCTTTAATATCGGTTTTTTTTATGTATTTAAGTTTATATTTCTATTAACTTTAAAATAATGCTTAAGAAAAATAGAGTAATTAGGGCTATAAGGCTAACAAATATTGTAAGGAGAATTTTTTGTCTTTTTGCTTTTTTCTTTTTATAAGACTTATAACTTTCTTTACTATGTCTTAAATCATCTTTTGTTTTATTTTCTTTATTTACTGCCTTTATATTTTTCTTATAGGTCATTTTTTCTTTGTGATGTAGTGAAAGAGGGTCTTCTCCATTCATTAGTCTTAAGTAAAAAGTTTTAACCCATAATATATCCTCTTCATCACACATATTACTTTCACTACAACCAACTTCATGAACAATTTTGTTACGTATATAACGATAATGTTTTAAGCTTTTATAATCAGAAAGAAAAGAAGTGTTATTATATCTTCTTTCAAGTATTTTTTTCATCTCTTCAATATATGTACTTACCCCAGTATCACTACTCAGTTGGTCTTTTAAGAAATTATCTACTCTTTTATATTCATCTATAAAACTCATAAACACCCTCCTTTTATAATTCAAACTATATTCATTATATAATAATTATTATAAAAATTTCAAGTAACTTATAAAGTTAAAAACCACTGGTTAAATTTATATTTTCCCAGTGGCTTTAGTGTTTTTATTTAAATTGATAAATTTATCTACGAGGTTTGACTCTAGAGATAAATCCTCCGCTAATATTTGAAATATCATTAACTGTGATTACTCCATCAGGAACTTCTTCTTTTATGATTCTTTTTACTGCCCCTACCCTTTTTCTATCTAAGTGAAG
>CAYJAA010000075.1:0-1915 GCA_964368185.1 uncultured Lachnospiraceae bacterium
TGTTACCTTAAAATATTCTGGGTAAAAGCTAGGAAAATTCATATCTCCAGTTAAAAGGTATGGATAGTCATTTTTACTTATTGTATCCAAAATTAAAGAAATAGACTCTTCTCTTGCCTTTTTTCCTTCATGGTCTAAATGAGTGTTATAAATAGTAAATATTTCCCCTGTTTCTTTATTCTTTAAAGTAACACTGGTCATTATTCTATAAGTTGAGGCATCCCACCCTATAGATACTTCCTCTGGGGTTTCTGACAACCATATAGTATTTTCTTCTATCTTCTCAAATTTACTTGTTAAATAGAAAATAGCAGCAAATTCCCCTTTAGCCTTTCCATCTTCCCTACCTACTCCTGCGTAACTATATCCTTTGAGTAAAGCTGGCAACCCCTCTTCTAAGTCCATCCATGCTTCATTTGCCTCTTGCAAGGTAATAATATCAGGATTATAACTTAGTAATTGCTGGGTTATTAAATCTCTTCTTTCCTTAAATAAGTTGGAAGAAATTTCTCCATATTTAATGTTATAATTTACTATTCTATAATCATTTTCTTCTTTTAAAGGGATTTGCTTTACTTCGAAACTAAAAACATATATAACACTAAAAGCTATAAATATGATTAAACCTATGAAAATTATTTTTTTATTTTTCACTTCCCTCACCCCTATTAGAAATTACCTTTATAAAATATATTACGCCCTATCACTAATATCAGTATACTCTTTACGATCTTCTACATTCATATACGCAGGTCTAATAATCCTACTTGCATTTACTAGCTCTTCTATCCTATGAGCACTCCACCCTGAAATTCTAGCAATAGCAAAAATAGGTGTATATAATTCAAGAGGAAGATTTAACATGCTATATACAAAGCCACTATAAAAGTCTATATTTGCACTAACCCCTTTATAAATTTTTCTTTTCTCACTAATTACCTTAGGGGCTAATTTCTCAACTAAAGAATATAATCTATATTCTTTTTCAAGGCCTTTTTCCTGAGATAAGCTTTCAACAAAGCTTCTAAATATTTTCGCTCTTGGGTCTGATACTGAATAAATAGCATGCCCCATTCCATAAATAAGCCCTGTTTTATCGAAGGCTTCTTTATTAAGGAGTTTATTTAAATAAGTTATAATTTCTTCCTCGTCTTCCCAGTTAGATATATTTTTCTTTATATCTTCAAACATTTCAACAACTTTAATATTCGCCCCACCATGTTTTGGCCCTTTTAGAGAACCAAGAGAGGCTGCAATAGAAGAATAAGTATCTGTTCCAGAAGAGGATACAACATGAGTAGTAAATGTAGAGTTATTTCCTCCCCCATGTTCTGCATGTAAAACTAAAGCTAAGTCTAAAATTTTAGCTTCTAGGGGTGTATATTTAGAATCACTTCTTAACATATGAAGTATATTCTCAGCTGTAGAAAGTTCTTCTTTTGGTGTATGAATAAATAAACTAGCTCCATCATGGTAGTGATTTGTAGCTTGATATCCATAAACTGCTAACATAGGAAAAATTGAAATAAGCTGAATACACTGTCTTAAAACATTTGGAATAGATATATCATCTGCCTTATCGTCATAAGAATATAAAGTAAGAACACTTCTTGCAAGGGTGTTCATTACATCTGTACTTGGGGCTTTTAAAATAATATCTCTAACAAAACTTGGAGGAAGGGTTCTATAATATGCAAGTAATTTGTTAAAGTCTATTAATTCTTGCTCTTTTGGGAGTTTTCCAAGAAGTAAAAGATAAGTTACTTCTTCAAAGCCATAATAATCATTTTCCATAAAGCCTTCTACTAAGTCTTCTATAAGTATGCCTCTATAACATAGCTCCCCCTCACACCCTATCTTTTCTCCACTTGGAGTCTCTTCCATAGATTTTATCTCAGAAATTTCTGTAAGGCCA
>CAYJAA010000075.1:1925-5272 GCA_964368185.1 uncultured Lachnospiraceae bacterium
GTAAGGCCAGTTAAAACCCCATTTCCATTAATATCTCTAAGGCCTCTATTTACTTTGTGATCTATATAAAGTTTAGGGTCAATAAAACCATTATCAACACAAATATTACTTAAAGCTTCTAGTTCTGGAGTTATTTTAGAATAATCTCCATTTGTTTTTATTGTCATATCACCTCTCCTTTAACACTATATTTTATATATATTACATTATAACTGATATTCCTATTTTTTACAATTTTTTAGATATCCTAAGAAGAATCATTCCCCTTTTAAAAAATAAAATTTATTTATACCTTTCATTTAGCTTTATAAAAATTTCTTCTAGTAAAACGCCTCTTTCACTTAACATTACAATCAAATGATATAATAAGTCGCTAGTTTCATAAACTATTTCTTCTCTATCTTCATTTTTACAAGCAATAATTGTTTCAGCCGCTTCTTCTCCTACTTTTTTTAGAATTTTATCAATTCCTTTTTCCAGTAAGTAGTTTGTATAAGAACCCTCTATAGGATTTTCTTTTCTATCTTCAATTAAGTTATATAGCTTAAATAAAATACCTTGATCGATATTTTTTTCACTTTCTATAATTTTTTTAAAAAAACAGCTAACTTCCCCTGTATGACAAGTAGGCCCAGCAGGGTTTACCTTTACTAAAACTGTGTCATTATCACAATCTAAATTAAGGCTTTCTAAATATAAATAGTTTTTACTACTTTCTCCTTTTAGCCATAATTTATTTCTACTTCTTGAATAAAAATGAACTTTTTTTGTTTTTAAAGTCTTTTCATAAGCCTCTTTATTCATATATCCAAGCATTAATACTTCTAGGGTTTTACTATCTTGTACAATAGCAGGAATAAGTCCTTTTTCATCAAATTTTATATTTTCTTCACACATTTAAACTAACCTCATTTCTACACCACTGTTTTTTAAATATTTTTTAAGGTCACTAATTTTAATTTGGTCATAATGGAAAACACTTGCTGCAAGACCTGCATCTGCCCCTGCTTTAAAAGCATCTAAAAAGTGAGACATCTCTCCTGCTCCCCCTGAGGCGATAATTGGAATGTTTAAGGCCTTGTTAAGCTTACTTATAAGCTCTAAGTCAAACCCGTTTTTTACCCCGTCAGAGTCTATTGAGTTAATGCAAATTTCTCCAGCCCCTAACCTTTGTCCCTCTATAGCCCACTTTATTGCATCAATTTTAGTATTTTCCCTACCCCCTTTTACATACACGTCGTAAGAACCCTGAAGATTTCTTTTTGCATCAATAGATAAAACAACACATTGACAACCAAACTTTTTTGCCCCCTCACTTATTAAAGAAGGATTTATAACAGCACTAGAATTAACAGAAACTTTATCCGCTCCAGCAAGTAGAACTTTTCTAAAGTCTTCTACCTTTTTAATTCCCCCTCCAATAGTAAAGGGAATGGAAACATTCTTTGCAATATCCTCTACTATATTTATAAAAATATCTCTATCTTCACTAGAGGCTGTAATATCGTAAAAAACTAGCTCATCTGCTCCAAGAGCGCTATATTTTTTCCCTAAAGTAACTGGGTCATCTACATCTTTTATATCTTTAAAGTTTTTTCCTTTTACAACTCTGCCTTTATCTACATCAAGACAGGGAATAATTCTTTTTGCTAACATAAAAAGCCTCCCCTTTTTTTATCTACTATACTTTGTCTTTATTTTAAAACTATTTTTTTTATAACTAAACCTTAAATCCATTCACCACAACTTTTGCAACTTGTTTTTCCGTCTCGTCTTTTACTAAAACTTCATAATAACAAGTTGTCTTCCCGTTTTTAATGCAAATCGCCTCAGCAATTAATTCCTTGTTATTTGCTGGTGATAAATATGTGATTTGAGCTGAAAAAGAAACGGTAGTATTTCCACTTGCATTTGCAGCAACAGCAAAAGTGAAGTCAGCAAGAGTGAAAATAGCTCCTCCCATTACAACATTATTTGCATTTTTGTGAATGTCTCCTACATCAAATTTACATTTTGCATAATTTTCATCCACATCTATTATTTCAATTTTCGTTGTTTGTGTAGCATAAATATCTTTTTCAAATATTTTTTTTGCTTTTTCTAAATAATTAGAACCCAATCTCTCTTTCTCCTATCAAAAAAATATATTTCTTGTGTCTTTTAATAAAAACACTTATCTTACTAATTTATTATAATCTACCACTGCCCAAAAAATTCAATAATCTCCCCTTCTAAATCATAAAAAACCCCATGCTCTGCCTTGGCATCTTCTGTATTAAAGGGATTATATGAACCACTCCCATAATATTCATACCCAATTTCATAACTTCCATAAAATAAAAAATTTTTATATTCATGATAAGATACACTTACATCTAAACCCCCATTAACACTTGCTACCATTTTAATATCATTCCTTGTAATAATATGTTCTGGTGTATAAGAAAATGAGCTAAGAAATGTACCTGTATATAATATAAAGCAAGTAAGAGGTATCAAAACAATATAGCTAGCCTTTTTAATTAAGGGGCTATTTTTAATTAGTTTTACTTTTTCTATATTAAATACAACTTCTATACCCAATATAATAAATAAGACAAAAGAGAAAGCCCCATACCAAAATAAAACCATCCTTGGTAAACTTCTTAAAGATATATTAAATATATCTCCAATTATTGTAGCGATACACAAAAGCACTATAAATATACTAATAGGAAAAATCCCCCATTTTTCTTTTGTAAATAAAAATTTATTCATATACACCCTCTTTTTCTTTAATTTCCCTTATATTTTACTTATAACAAATCATTTAATTATTTTTTTTTGCTTAATACTAAAAAAACTGATATTAAAAGCATAACTACTACAATACAAGGAAGTATAAAAGAGCTATTTATATATTTATCAATCTTATCATTTGTAATAATAATTGCCCCTATAAATAGAAAAATCCCTGCCACCAAAAAAACTTTGCTTATTTTTTTATTCATACTTCTCTCCTTGCTTTTATGTATATTTTATAAATACTGTTATATATTTTCTCTTAAAGAATGTCTTCTAAATTAAATCTTCCTTCATATAAAGCTTTTCCAACAATAACTCCATACATATCATCTTCCCTTAAAGCTTCTATATCACTTTTCTTACTTATTCCACCAGAAACTACAATATTATGTTTTGTTGCTAGCTTTAGCTTTTTATACAAATCAAAATTAGGTCCCCCTAACATTCCATCTTTACTAATATCTGTTACTACTATAGAGCTAATTTTAAAGTCCTCTATTTTTTTTAAATATTCAAATATATTAAGTCCACTATCTTCAGTCCAGCCCTTTATTCTAATATTT
>CAYJAA010000076.1:0-5199 GCA_964368185.1 uncultured Lachnospiraceae bacterium
AGATATTAAAGGGGTAGTAAAAAATACTTTTTCTGCCTTTAAAACTATTCATATACTAGGAACTCTTAGCTTTATTTCTATCTTAGGGCTTTTTATCTATGATAAAATCTCTTTAAGCTTAGTTGTTTTACTTGTCTTTCCTTTTATAATATTTGATATATTTTTAAATTATATTTTATATTTTTATAAAGGAGTATTATCAAAAGAAAAAGTATCTATTTCAAAAATCATAAAGTATTTCTTTTTAGCCTTTGTTCATAGCTTAATTGCTAGACCGATTATGAGTGTATTTTATGGAGTGGTAGGATTTTCTTATAAAAAGAAAGTAAAAAAATATAAAGAAGAAAATCATATAATAGAAGATAATGCAATAGAAGAAAACATAATGGAAGAAAGCATAATAGAAGATAATATGTAAATAAAAAAAGAACAGTTTTTTAAAAAACTGTTCTTTTTTTATTTTAATATGGATGATTTTTTCAGTCTCCACTTTTAGTATGTTCAAATATAGTGCTAAGTAAGTCTTTACTGGTGGAATTTATAGTATAATACATACTTTCTTTATTTTGTTCTAAGCTTTTAAAATATGTAAATACATCTAAAGAATTTATTTTCCTGTCTTCACCTGTTTCTTCTATAGTGTTTGCAAATTCTTTAAATATATCTATAAATGATAAAGTTACATTCATAAATCTATCTATAAAATAATCCTCTAAGTTAATTACTTTACTGATTTCATCATTATTTGAAAGCATCCAATTAAGAGCTTTAATAAACTCTTTTTTCCTTTGTATAGAAAGGGTGGTAATATTAATATCTAAGGTTTGTAAATTTTCTTCCCATTTTTTATAATTATCATCATCCTTAAAATCACTAACCCCCAAAAGATAGTTAGGGCTGCATTTAAAGAATTTGGATAATTCTAAGATAAAATTTGCATCTGGAACCCTTTTAGCTAGCTCGTATCCTGCGATTGTCATTCTAGTCACTCCCATAATCCCTCCAAGCTGTTCTTGAGAGATTCCTCTTTCTTCCCGTAAACTTCTTAATCTATCACAAATATTATTCATATTTTTCACCTTACTTATTTTCCTTAAGGTTATTATATGACAAAAAAAGGGAGAATAAAGGGGGATTTTGTATGTATATCATTCTATTTTTATAAATAAAAAACAAACTCTACCATAATTAGTTAGGTAAGAGTTTGTTTATAGATTTTATCTAGCTTTTATAGACTATTAATAATAGAAATATAATCCTCTTTAGGTTTTACTCCAACTTCTCTAGCTATTTGCTCATCTCCTTTAAAGAAGATAACTGTTGGAATGCTCATAACTCTGTAGCTCATAGCAATATCTCTAACTTCATCAACATTTAGTTTACAAATTTTGATTTTATCACTAAATTCTTCAGCAAGCTCATCAATGATTGGTGTTAGCATTTTACAAGGTCCACACCACTCAGCCCAGAAGTCTATCATTACAGGTTTATCAGATTTTAAAACTTCACTTTCAAAATTTTCACTACTTAATATGATTACTTTTTCACTAGCCATTTTTTTATTCTCCTATATACCAATTTTTTTTAATTATAACATAATTTAAATCATAATAACATAATTATTTATCCCACTTATCAAAGATATCCAAAACAGTATATACACAAGCCCTTGAAATATCTAATATATCATTTAAAACACTTTCTTTTAAAGTGCCCTCATCTCTATAGGTGATATCTTCATTTATATCTATAGATTTTATCGTTACACAAGGGAGGATAAACTCGCCTTTTATTTCAGCTTTTTGAAAAGGAATGTAGGCGCTTTTACTTCCAAAGTGATTAATAAAGCCAACTTCTTTTAAGTTGTTGTTAAAGAAGTGTTGATGTTTAAGGTTTTTCTTTATTTTTATTGGAACTTTATCATAAAAATTAACATCTCCACTTACAAAGCCAAGGTCATTATATCCTTTTATAAATTTTCTGATGCAAGACATAGCAAATTTCAATAAATTATCATCATTCCCGCTAATAATAACCCCAATATTTGTTTTTATTATGTTATAATCATCATCGTATAATATATTATCTGTTATAGATTTTATGCTTACTTTTTTATCAAAGCTCTCAGCTAGGGATGTTATAAATATATTAAACATTGTTATAAATGTGTTGATATTTAAAGATATAGCTTGAGTATTATTAATATTTACAATTTTTTTCCTTAGAGTTATTTCTAGTGTAACAATATTCAAAGGAGAAAAAGAAGTTTTATTTTCTGTATCAAAAATGCTCATAAAAATATATTTAGATTTATTTAGATGTTTTAAGACCTCTATGTCTTCTTTGTGTTTGTCAGGAATAACAAACAGGTCAATCCCTAAGTTTTCAGTAGAGTTTAATACTAAGAAAGCATTTATATTTACCATTGTGTTATTTGCGATTTGCCAGTTTCCATAAGAAGTATTTTTTGTGTCATACACTAAAGCAAGGGCAAGCCTATCCTCTATTTCTTTATTGATACTTGCCCTTAAAAAGTAATCTTCCCTAAAAAGGATTTTCTCACTAGGGATATTATGATTTTTTAGTATATTTTCTATTTCTTTTATATACTCCCCTTTTGTGGTTTTGTTATTATAAGAAATAATCCCAAGCCTTTTAATATAATCTTTATTTTTTTCACACTTAGACAAAATCCTTTGTTTCACTTATAACTCCTTTTATGTTAAAATATATCTTGTATAAAATATTATTACCATTTTAAAAAAAATTAAACGAGGTTTTCACTTTGGAAAAAAGAGTATATAATTTTCTTGAAAAATATATAAATAAAAACCCAATTCGTCTTCATATGCCTGGTCATAAGGGGCGGGGAGATTTTGATTTTTATAAATATGATATTACAGAACTATCTTTTAGTGATAATTTAGCAAATCCTAAGGGGGATATTCTAAAGCTTAAAGAAGATATTTCAAAGATATACAAAAGTAAGGAAAGTATCATTTTAAGTGGGGGGAGTAGTAGCGGAATAGTTGCCTCACTACTGTCAACATTAAAGGAAGATGATGAGGTTCTTTTATTTAAAAACTCTCATATAAGTGCATATAATGGAATACTCCTAGCAAGAGCAAGACCTGTTTTTATAAAGGCAGGAAAGACAGAAGAAAAAGGGATTATTGAGGCTATTTTAGAGGCTGTAAATTCAAAAAATAGTAATATAAAAGTTGTATTTTTAACTTATCCTGATTATTTTGGCATAGGCTTTGATATTCAAGCTTTAATAAAAATTTTAAAGAAAAAAGGAATTTTAGTAATAGTAGATCAAGCTCACGGAGCCCATTTGACTTTTTGTGATGAGTTACCTATTTGCAGTGTAGAAGCTGGGGCTGATATTGTTATTATGTCTGTGCATAAAACCCTAGGAGCTATTAACCCCTCAGCTATTATTCACATCAATACAGAAAAAATAGATATAAGTAAGATAAAGTTATATTTATCTACTGTGCAAACCACTTCTCCTTCTTATTTGATGATTATGAGTATGGAAGAAAGTTTGATAAAGGCAAAAAAAGAAGGGGCGGATACTTTCAAAAATATAAAAATATGGTATAATAATTTTAGAAAAAAACTTAAGGATAATACATGTTTTTTTCTAAAAAGTAGTAATGAGAAATATTTTGATTATTTAAAAATTTCTATAAGCACAGAAAATACCACTTTAACTGGCTATGAAGTTAGTGATATTTTAAGAAAAGATTATGGAATATATTTAGAATATGCTTGTAAAGATTCAATTTTAGCATATTTAGGGATAAATTCTCTAAAGTCTGATTTGGATAAATTTTATTTTGCCCTTAGTGAGATATCTAATAAATACATAGACATAAAAAAAGAAAAAACAGCTAGTGAAAAAGAGGTGTTCCCCCAAGAAGAAGATATACTTTCTCTTAGTATGAAAGAGGCAGTAGACAAAAATTTTTCATATGTTGATATTAGTGATAGCCTAGAAAAAGTTAGTGGGGGTTTTGTTATTAGTTATCCCCCTGGGTATCCTATTTTGATTCCAGGGCAAGTAATTACAAAAAACAAAGTAGAATATTTAAACAAGATTATAAATACCCATGAGATAATAGGTTTAAAAGAAAGATATGTTAAAATCGTAGAGGAATAAAGATGAAAAAAGGAAAGTTATTTGTCATAGAGGGTTTAGATGGAAGTGGGAAGCAAACCCAAAGTGAGCTTTTAGAAAAAAAGCTTATCTCAAAAGGGTATAAAGTTAAAAGAGTCACATTCCCTAATTATTCTTGTGATAGTTCATTATTTGTTAAAATGTATTTAAATGGAGATTTTGGAGAAAACCCAAATGACATTTCTCCAAGGGTTAGTTCAACTTTTTACGCTCTTGATAGATATGTTTCTTTTAAGCTGGAAAATCAAAAGTTTTATGATGAGGGTGGAATTATTTTGTGTGATAGATATACCACATCAAATATGGTTCACCAAGCTTGTAAAATAGATGAAGAAGATGAAAAAGATAAGTTTTTAGACTGGCTTATTGATTTAGAATTTAATATTTATAATATCCCTTATCCAGATAAAGTTTTCTTTTTAGATATAGACCCTGAAGTATCTATGAAACTTATGGATAAAAGAAAAAATAAAATTACAGAACAAGACAAAAAAGATATACATGAAAAAGACTTTTCTCATTTACTTAGTGCTTATAAAAATTCAATGTATTTAATTGATAAGTATAGCTGGGAGAAAGTAAATTGTGTAAAAGGTGGGACTTTAAAATCCATTGAAGAAATTAATAAAGATTTATATTCTAAGATAATAAAACATATTTAAGGAGAGAAAGATGAAATTAATTGTTACAATTGTTCAAAGTGAAGACGCTTATATACTATCGGATTCCTTAATGGAAGAAGGCTTTCAAGTAACAAAGCTTAGTACAACAGGAGGCTTTTTAAAGATGAATAACATGACCTTATTAATCGGGACAGAAGATGATAGGGTTGAAAAAGCTCTTGGTTTAATTAAAAAAATATGTAAAAAGAGAAATCAAACTGTATCTACTCCAATTTCCGCATCTTTTCTAGAAAGTAATTTTGCCTCATATTCTTTAGATGTAAGCGTTGGGGGAGCAACGGTATTTGTTCTTGATGTAGAACAATTTGAAAAGTTTTAGTAAAGATGAGT
>CAYJAA010000077.1:0-5181 GCA_964368185.1 uncultured Lachnospiraceae bacterium
GTCATAAACTTCGTTACATAACTTTATATATTCTTCTCTTTTAGTTGTTGTAAATATAACACCGTCTCCAATTGATTCATATAATTTTAAAGAATCATAATCATAATTTCCATAAGATATAAACCTTCCATCAAAGAAAATATCCACATGGCCAAAAGCTCCCATACCACTTTTTCTAACATGAACAAAAATTTCTAAGTCAATTTTTTTGTCTGGATCTACATATTCTAACTCGTTAGCCCTTTTAACATCTGAGGATAAATATTCATTTATTTTCTTTACAGCTTTATTTGGAACTAAAGCTATAAAAAATACTGGAAGAGTTATTCTAATTCGTCTTTTTAAATTATCAGTATACTCCCTTGGTTTTTCCTCTTGTAAGAAATCTTCAAAGAAAGTAATGCCATAAAGGACTAGAAACACTCCTATAGTTCTCATAACAAAAATTGTATTTCCATTTAAGTCACTAAGCAGGAATATTGTAAAAAGAAGATATATAATAGCTTTTAGTAAAACTAAATTCTTTTTCTTTATTCCATTATTTCTAAACTGTATATATGTTATAGCGGATATTATACAAAGAATCAAAGAATATAAAGCAAAAAATATAGGAAGAAGACCTAAGAATATTCTTGGTCTATATAAAATTAAAATCCCTATTATTATATCTATAATATCTCGAGACAACCTTTTCTTTCCTCTTCCAACCTTTGTAACAATAAAGGAAATCAAGCTAAGGCTTCCTGATAAGATAAAAATTCCTCCACTTATAATAGGAATAATATATAATAGCCCCTGAGTGTTTCTAAAAACAAAGATTCCCAGGACTATATATAAAAGACCTAATATTAAAAAAGTTGTGGAATATAAATTTTTTTTAAAATAAACTTTTAATTCATCTCTTGATTTCATAATATCTATAACCCTTTCTAGATTTATATCTATATATTACCATTATATCATAAACCCACCACTTCCATAAAATTTTACTAGTTTTTATATTATTATTATAGTATAATTGGGATAAAATACTATCTTTATAGGAGAATAAATATTATGGATAAAAACACAACAAAAATTTATGAAAAAAAAATAATAAAAACTGTTGAGGCTTTAAAGAAAAATAATATGGACGCAAGATATTTTCAATCCTTAGAAGAGTTAAAAGACGCCTTAATTGAGATGATTCCAAAAGGTGCAACAACTGCCCTTGGAGGAAGTATGTCAATAAAGGAGTTAGGTCTTGACAGCCTTATTATGTCCTATGATTTTAAAGACAGAAAAAAACCTTCTAATACAAAAGAAGAAGCTAGAGAAGTTCTTAAAGATGCTACTTTTGTTGATTATTACTTTATGAGTAGTAACGCTATTACTGAAGACGGAAAGCTTTATAATGTAGATGGTATTGGAAATAGGGTGGCTGCTTTAATGTGGGGGCCTGATAATGTAGTGATTATCTCCGGTAGAAATAAAATTGTTAAAGACGAAAAAGAAGCGGTGGAGCGAAATAAAAATATTGCTGCTCCTGCAAATTGTGCAAGACTTGATATAGATAATCCTTGTGTGAAAGTAGGGGAATGTGTAGCCTGTAGGAAAGATTCTACGATTTGTATATTCCACACTATAACAGGATTTCAAAGAAACAAAAATAGAATCAAAGTTTTCTTTTTAAATGAAGACTTAGGATACTAAAAAAATAATTTACTTTATATTTAAAGATATATTCTTAATTTAAAAGAATATATCTTTTTTTTATGCAAAATTTGTTGATAAATTTTACTATAAATACTTTCCTTTTCTCCTAAAAGCGACAAGGGAAGTAAGTAAGATTATCTAATAAAGATTGAGGACTTATCTTTTAGTCTTGCTATTTTATTTAGGTAGTAGGTAAAAAAATTCTCTTAAGCCTTCATAAATAAATAAACAAAAATATTTTGTGTTTAAAGGGTGATTATGAAAGAAAAGACTATTTTACCAAAGGAAATTAAATCTATACTCCCAAGAAAAGTGTTAGATGA
The DNA here is from genome assembly GCA_964368185.1 of uncultured Lachnospiraceae bacterium. Lineage (GTDB taxonomy): Bacteria > Bacillota > Clostridia > Eubacteriales > Anaerofustaceae > CAYJAA01. Next base: position 2,019 of record CAYJAA010000077.1, read on the forward strand.
AATAGAAAATATAAATATTTCTAAAGTGATAGAAGAAGTTCGCTTTCGCTGTAATAAAAACATAAGCATTGATTTTGGAGATGAGGAAAAAATTTTAAAAATAATTCCAACAAAAGAAGATATTAACTTAACCCTTAACCTTGCTACGAATTATTCTTTTTATTCTAGTGAAAATAGTATTAAAGATGGATATATTACTACAGCAGGGGGGCATAGAATTGGCTTCAGTGGAAATGTAATAATACAAAATAATGAGATTACTTCTATTAAACATATAAACAGCCTTAATATTAGAATTGCTAGGGAGATTATTGGTAGCAGCAGTAGTGTTATAAGTTATATTTTAGAAGATAATATCCCTAAAAACACTTTGATCATATCACCTCCAAAGGTTGGAAAGACTACAATACTCAGAGACTTAGCAAGGGTGCTTTCTACCCCAACCCCTTTTTTTAAAGGGTATAAAGTATGTATTTGTGATGAGCGAAATGAAATATCAGGAAGCCGTTATGGAATTCCTCAACTAAATATAGGGAAAAAAAGTGATGTGTTAGTTGGAGGGGACAAGCCTAGAGGAATATCTCACCTTATTCGCTCAATGTCTCCTGAGATAATTATAACTGACGAAATAGGAAAAGGGGAAGATTTTAGGGCGATAGAAAATGCTTGCCTTAGCGGGGTTAAGGTTATTTGTTCTACTCACGGTAGTAGCTTAGAAGACATTTTAAAAAACACTAATTTTTCAAACTCAGTTAAAAATAAAGTTTTTGAAACTTATATTGTTTTGTCAAACAAAGAAAATATAAGATATATACAAAATATATATGATGAAAATTTACAGGAGGTTTTTCTTACATGTACATCAAAATAATAGGTAGCTTATTTGTCTTTTTATGTGCTTTTTTCCTTAGTAGGCTTTTTAGCACTAAGATGAAAAGGCGAAAAATGGAACTGTCTCAAATTTCTAATTTTTTAGAAGATATTATTACATATATAGATCTAGGTTCTTATGACATTCCCTTTTTAATATCTGATCAAATAAATAAAACAAGGGGAGACTTAAATGAATTTTTAATAAAAATATATGAAAATATTATAGAAAACAAACAATGTTCTATTGAAGATATGTGGGCTGAAAATATAGATAAAATAAGCTTTACCCTAAACAAAGAAGACACTATGAACTTTCTTTTAATAGGAGGTAGCTTATCTTTATCAGACAAAGAAATTCTTTTAAATCAGCTACAAGGAATAAAGGTGACAATATCTTCTTCCCTACAAGAGGCAAAGGAAGATGTAGCTAACAAAGCGGTTTTATATGAAAAGTTAGGAATACTAGGGGGACTATTTTTAATTATATTATTTTTTTAAGGAGACAAATAAATGGATATAGATATTATCTTTAAAATAGGTGGAATAGGGATGATTACTGCTGTTGTAAGTATGGTTTTAAAAAAAAGTGATAGAGATGATATCGCTACTTTTGTTACTCTGGCAGGTCTTGTTATTGTTCTTGTTTTAGTGGTTGATATGATAAGTGGTTTATTTGAAACAGTAAAAACTATGTTTGGACTTTATTAGTATGGATATTATTAACATCGCTGGTATTGGAATTATAGCCTCTATTATGTGTTTGTTTTTTGCAAAAGACAATAAAGAATTTTCTATATTAATTTCAATTACAGCTGGGGTTATTATATTTTTTAGCCTCCTATCTTACCTTTACCCTATTATCGAAGTTGTAAACACATATAGCTTAAGGGCAAATATGAATACCCTACATATAAAGGCGATATTTAAAATTATTGCTACAGCTTATATTGCCCAGTTTGCTAGTGATATTTGCAGAGATAGTAATAACAGCCTTTTATCTTCAAAAATTGAACTATCTGCTAGGATTATGATTATTTATTTTTCCCTTCCTATAGTCGTAAGCTTATTTGAATATATAGGAGATATGCTTTAATATGAAAAAATATTTTTTTCTTTTACTTATTATAGGAATTTTTTTAGCACCCTCTATTTCTTACGCAAATGAAGAAAGTGTTTATAATGAAACCACTACCACTTTACTAGATAGCCTATATAGTGATATTGATTTATATAAACTAGATATGTATATGAATAGCTCTCCTTTTTATGAGGTCTTTGGCTATATGAGTGTTAAAGATTTTATTTTAGATGTTTTAAATGGAGATTATAACCTTGACATTAATAATATATTTACATATCTTAAAGACAGTTTTTTTCTCTCCTTTAGGGAAAATATTTTTTTAATATCATCTATTTTAATTTTAAGTATTTTAGCTTCTGTGACAAATACACTAAACGCCTCTTTCATGAGTAAAGAAATTAGTAAAGTAACTTTCTTTGCTATATATCTAGCCCTTAGCGCTACAATCCTAAGGACTTTTTTTAATATTATAGAAACTTCTACTACTTTAATTTCTACTGTTGTAACATTTATGAATGGGATGCTCCCTATTATCATTATCCTTTTATCCTTAAGTGGTGGGATTTTAACCAGCTCTATAATAAGCCCTTTTTTAATACTTATTATTAATACATTTTCCTCAGTTATGAACTATTTTGTAATCCCTAGCGCTATAACCGCTTTTATTATTTCTAGCATAGATAATATGATGGAAGACATCGACATTTCTTATCTTACAAAATTTATAAAGCAAATAATTATGATTACAATAGGGCTTTTTTCTGTCCTCTTTTTAGGACTTTTGGGCCTTAAGGGAAGTATTTTTTCTAGTATAGATGGAGTAGGTTTTAGTACGCTAAAATTCGCCATTAGTAGCGCTATTCCAATTGTTGGAAACTTACTTTCTCAAAGTGCTTCTTCAGTTATGGGCTTTGTTGTAATAATAAAAAACTGTGTTGGCCTCATAGGAACATTAACCCTTGTTTTTTTAGTGAGCGCCCCTTTAATTGAAATGGCTACTTTAATTATTTGTTTTAAAATAAGCTCTATAATTGCTCAACCTATTTCTGATAAGAGAATATCTTCTTATTTAAATGAAACTTCTTCTTTTTTAACACTAGTCTTCGCCTCCTTATTAGTTTGCGTATTAATGTTTATTTTACTTATTGGTATAGTTGGACTTTTAGGAAATTATACGGCTATGTATAGATAGGAGGAAAAAATGTTAAA
>CAYJAA010000078.1:0-5022 GCA_964368185.1 uncultured Lachnospiraceae bacterium
AGCTGAGGAAAATATTATGAATTTAATTAAAGAAAAAGAAGAAAATCAAAAAAAATGGAGTTCAATGATAGTAACTGCTATTATTTCCATTATTTCATTTGCAACATTTTTATGGATAGTTGGATATTACACAGAAATAATTAGCTTTACAGCTAAAATAACCATTATGACAATTGCTACAATAATATTAATTGTGGGAATATGGGATACCATGAAAAACGAGAGAACTATCGGGTATTATAAATGCTCTAATTGTGGTACATTATTTATTCCTCCTATGAAAGAGTATGCTTTTGCTGTTCATATGGCATCAACAAGAAAACTTAAATGCCCTCACTGTGGTATTAAAAAATATTGTAAAAAAGTAATGTCAAAGGATGAATAACCCTATTATGAGCATTTGACGAAACTTAAAAACACAAAAAAATGAATAATAACCCCAAATAGGACGGATCAAAAAAGATTCGTCCTATTATAATAAATTTACTTAGATGGATATCACAGCGCTATCCATCTTTTTTCTTTATATAAAAAAATATTTCCTAAGCAAAATATCCCTATACTTAGGATACACCCTGCCCTTATATCAATACTAAAACCTTTATTTTATTCAAACTTATATTAATATATAATCAGTATAATGATATAATAAAGATAAAGATTATTTATATGATGATAGGAGGGTAAAATATGGAAATACTAGCTTTAATTTATGGTGGTATGGGGATTTTAATAACTACAATACTTGGGTTATTATTTTTTGTGAAAGATAAAAAATTTAATAGTGTAATTATTAGCTTTTGTGCTGGAATTTCTCTTTTTATAACGCTAGTAAGTATACTATCTATGCCTAGTAACTTTATTTTAGAAAGAGTAATATCAGGACTTATTGGACTCCTTTCCTTAATAGGTATTTTTACTTACTTTAAATATAAAAACTACTCCCTAACTCCAAAATTTCTTGTTGCTATTTCACTAGTTGGTACATTTGTATACATGCTAACTTATATGAGGTAACTATAAAAAATCATGAATAACCTTGTATAAAATATAAAGGAATTATAAATAGAAAAATACTAATAAAAAATTTATAATTAAAAAAAATAAAAGAAATGGTAAAAGCCATTTTTTTTATTTTTATATAATATTTCTTTAAAAACCCTCCAATTAAGAAGATATTCTATGTAAGAAAAGCTTATAGATAAAAAAAGGAATGGCTTTTGCCATTCCTCTATCTCTTTAGATTATAAAGTTTTATTTATAAATATTCCTCTATATACTTAAAGAATTTTTAAAAAATTAATCACTTAAAAGTTCATATGTTTCTTTTAACATATCTCTTATTGGTAAATCATAAGGACATTTTTTCTCACAAAGTTTACAATTACTACAAGTAGGATATTTTACATAATTAGAATATCTATCCTTTGCCCAGTCTACTAAATTATATCTTTTATAATAATTTAACATAAGGAAAGTTCCTGGAATGTTAATCCCTTTCGGACATGGCATACAGTAATCACACTTTCTGCAAAAACTATTACCTAAAATCCTTTTTTCTTCTTTTAATACTTCTGCTTCTTCCTTTGTAAGAGAAATGTTTTCTCCTTCTAAAACTGAAATATTTTCCATTAAAGTCTTTGCTAGCAATGTTTCTAAGAGATAGCTCAACATAATCAGTTGCTCCACCACATACCGGCTTCATTACGATTGTTCCCATACCATATTCTTTTGAAAGTAAAAATATCTCTTCATTATGCTCTTCAATATGATTGTAAGCAAACTGCATTGTTTCAAATTCATTTGTTTCAATTAACATTTTTGCTATATCAATCTTGTGAGAACTAACCCCAATATGTCCAATTAACCCCTCTTCTTTAGCTTCCCTTAAAGCTCTCATCGCTCCATCTTCTGAGAATATTTTATTAAAATCATCTACACTATTTAAAAAGTGAACTTGATATAAATCTATATAATCAACCCTTAAATTTTTAAGACTTGTTCTTATGTCTCTTTTCATAGATTCATAATCTCTTACCATTGACTTTGTTGCAATCACAAAATTACTTGCTCCAAGCTTTTCAAGTCCATACCCTAAAAGCTCCTCACTAATAGAATAAGCTCTTGCTGTATCAATAAAATTCACTTTATTTTCAAGGGCGCATTTTAATACTTTATAAGCATTTTCCTCATCAAACCTTTGTAGTGGAATTGCTCCTATACCTAGTCTTGATATTTCTAAATTTGTTTTACCTAGTTTGATATATTGCATCTTTTATTACTTAATCCTTTTATTATTTATTACTTTTTATTCTTTACTACCTTCATCTTCTGAACAACCACACCCACAACAACATCCACCTTCATTATCATACATAATTTCAGCATCATCTCCTAGCTTTAAAGCTACGATTTGGTCGTATAAAGCGTTAACCTCTTCACACAGTTTATCTGCAACTTTGTCATAAGAGCCAGTTGCCTCATAAGTAGCGTAAACCAGTTTCCCAATTTCTTTGTATTTTCTAGATATTTTATAATCTAATTTTTCGATTTTAACTATTTTTTTTGTGCCTTCAACAACATTTTGGGCTTTTGCAATTATGTCTTTTGTAACTTTCCCTGCTTCATTTGAAAAATCTTCAGCAAACTCACTTGTCTTTTCAAAGGATTCATGAGCAATGTCTTTAGCTCCATCTACAAATTCGTTAAATTTCTTTTTATTATCATCCATAATAAAATACCTCCGTTTTTTAATTATTATATCACAAATCTTCTCTATATGCTAAATCAGATTAAAAAATAAAAAATCTTTTACTCTTTAAAAGATTTTCATAAATTAATAAAAAAACAAAGACAAAAAGTATATTTTATTTTTTTTAATAAATAATATTAATTAGAAAATTATATTAAAGGAAGAGATTATGAAATTATTTAAATCCCCAGAATTATTATCAAATATAAAAAAAAGTCCAGATCAAAAACTAAACCCGGAAAACAAAAATGTAACAAAAATAAATGGATTTAGTGATGTTGCAGGCCTTGATGAGGTAAAAGAGGAGTTAATGGAGGTAAGTGATTTTTTACTTAACCCTAATAAATATTTAAAATATGGAGCAAAAATCCCTCGTGGAATTATGTTTTATGGTCCTCCTGGAACTGGAAAAACCCTTCTTGCTAGAGCTTTAGCCTATGAAACTAATGCAGGTTTTATATACGCTTCAGGAAGTGAATTTATAGAAAAATTTGTTGGTATAGGAGCTAGCAGAATTAGAAATCTATTTGAAAAAGCTTCAAAAAAATCCCCTTGTATTATTTTTATTGATGAAATTGATGCTATTGGAGTAAGCCGAAATACAGATAATAACTCTGAAAGAGATCAAACCCTTAACCAATTTTTAATAGAGCTTGATGGATTTAAGCAAAGTCAAGGAGTTGTTGTAATTGCTGCTACTAATAGACTTGATATGCTTGATAAAGCCTTACTAAGACCAGGGAGATTTGATAGACAAATATATATTGGTAACCCAAGTAAAATAGCTAGACAAAGCATAATACTTTCTCACCTAGATGGTAAACCTGTATCAAAAGATATTGAAATTGAAAAAATTTGTTTACAAACTAGTGGGCTAAGTGGAGCTCACATTGCAAATATAGTAAATGAAGCAACACTTCTTACTATAAGACAAAACAAAAAATGTATCACTAATGAAATTATGGATCAGGCAATAATAAAAACAACTGCCGGCCTTAAAAATAAAACTATCGTCTTAACAAAAAAAGAGAAAAAATCTGTCTCTTACCATGAAGCAGGTCATGCTTTAGTAGGTTTTAATCTAACGAAAATTGTTCCTGATAAAATTAGTATCATCCCCCACGGTCAAGCCTTAGGCTTCGTTTTAACAAGTCAAAGTAGCGATAAATATCTTCTAACAAAAAAAGAGCTAGAAGATAAAATAGCTATTTTACTTGCAGGTAGGGCAAGTGAAGAAATTATTTTAGGGGAAGTTAGTACTGGAGCTGCTAATGACCTTGAAAAAGCAAATGAACTTGCTAGAGCGATGGTGTGTGAATATGGTATGAGTGATTTTAAAAACAAGACTTTTTCTGTTAATTCTGATGTTTTTTTAGCAAAGGAAATTAACGAACAAATAAATATCATTTTGCAAAAAGCTTATGACATTGCAAAAAATATTATAGTTGAAAATACTGAAACATTATGTGATATTGCAGATGCTCTTTACAAAAATGAAGACCTAAGCAAAGAAAAAGTTATTTCTTTACTAAACGCTCCTATTGCCCAGTAATTTCTATTTATGTTTATGAAAAATTCACTAAATATATAATTTTTCTTTACAAAATTTCAATATAGGAAATTTTATTAAATTTATACCTTTTTTATATTGACAATTTTTAGGTAAATAGTTTATTATAAAGGTGTATATTTCTTTCGTCCTCTTTAACCCTTGTGGTGATTGAGGACTTTTTATTTTAAGTAAGATTATAAAATCTTTTTTTTTGCAAATTATTGTTAAAAAATAAAGATTTTTTTGATTTTTTATGTACAAACAACTTAACTTTTATTATAATAAGCATGGAGGTTTCAAAATGAATATAAATAAAGAAAACTTAAGTGCTTTAATCCTCGCAGGAGGTCTTGGCACAAGAATGAAATCTGACAAACCAAAAGTTTTACATTCTATATGTGGAAAGTCTTTGGTTGAACATGTTATTTTAAATATCAAGGAATGCCAAATCAGTGATATTGGGGTAATTGTTGGGTATAAAGCAGATTTAGTAAAAGAAACCCTTGGAAGGGATTCTTATCATTACTTCCTACAAGAAAAACAGCTAGGAACAGGACATGCTTTAATGATGGCAAGAGAGTTTTTGAAAAACAAAAAAGGCAAGCTTATTATCCTTTGTGGAGATGCCCCTTTAATAAATAGTCAAATTATAGAAGATTTTTCTAATTATACAAACTTAAATAACTTAGATTGTTGTGTTTTAACTGCTATATTAGAC
>CAYJAA010000079.1:0-5006 GCA_964368185.1 uncultured Lachnospiraceae bacterium
AAAAATTTATTACCTGAGAAAATTTTTAACTTAAACAGTGAAAAAAAGGTCGTAGCTATTTTAGCCCTTGGGATTATTGGCGCTTTTTTAATTTTATTTTCTGACTCTCTTTTTGGGGCTGGTGAAAATACTTCTATAGATGAAAGTGAAACTTTACTAACTAGTAGTGAATATAAAAAAATGCTAGAAGAAAATTTAGAAACCACCCTAAGTAGTGTGGAGGGGGTTGGAAATATTAAGGTAATGATAACCTTAGAAGGAGAGGTGGATAAGGAAATTGCATATAACGAAACAACAACTCAAAACACCTCCAGTGGAACGTCCTCTTCCTCTAATGAAAGTACAAGTAAAGATGCGGTTATGACAAATGTAGGGGGAGAAAGCACACCCTTTACCATTGAGGACAAGTATCCTAGTGTAGTAGGGGCTATTGTCGTTTGTTCAGGAGCAAATAATACCACTATTAAATATTACATAACAGAATCTATAATGGCTACTTTAGACATTCCCTCCCACAAGGTTATGGTTTTACCTATGGAGGAAAATACAAGTTATTAAGGAGAGAAAAAAATGAATAATTTAAAAAAGAAAAATATAATACTTATGGGGCTTATTGTAGCTTTGGTTGTAGTTAGTTATGCAAATTACTCTTTGTTTTATAAACCTAACACCTCAGCTGAAGTCTCGACTTCTTCTTCTAGTCCTGACCCAATAAATGCAACTTTAGTTAGTAATTTAGATGAAGAAGATGTTATGAACATGGAACAGGTTCCTGATGAATTTTTTACTGAATATAGAATGAATAGGGAAAAAACAAGAAGTAAAAATATTGAAGCTTTGGAAAATATAACAACTGACCCAAACATCGATAAAGAGCTTTTAGAGGAAGCTATTAACGAAATGGTTTTACTGGTTCAAACCTCAGAACAAGAAATGATTATAGAAAATTTAATTAAAGCAAAAGGCTTTAGTGACGCAATCATTTTTATACATGCTGATAAAGCTAATGTTATCGTTAAGGCTGATAGCCTTCAGGGAAGTGAAGCAATACAAATTCAAGATATTGTTTCAAGGGAGCTTGAAATTGAGCTTTCAAACATAGTTATCGCCACTAGTAATAATAATGTAAATGCTACACAGGAGTAATATATGCCTTTAAGCTTATAAACAAATTATAATTTTTTTTATGTTCCATTATATAAGCTCCTTAAGTTGAAATAAATTTAGAATATATAAAGGATAAGTCTTGCAATAAATTCTTAGCCTTGTTATTATAGGATAAACATATCTTTTAGGATGTTTATCCTATTTTTGTGCCTTTAAAAAGTAGTAAGAAAAAATGTTTTATATTTGAAACTTGTATATACTAAATAGTGTTATAGTTTTCTTTTTTATTTTGATTTTAATATTTGGAGGAATATGCCCATGATATATAATAAGATAAATGAATTAATAGGCAACACCCCTATTATAAAGTTAAGTAATATTATGAAAGAATATAGCTTAGAAAGTGAAATTTTCGCTAAAGTAGAATTTTTCAACCCCTCTTCTAGTATAAAAGATAGAGCTGGGCTTTCTATGATTGAAGAAGGTTTTAAAAAAGGAGAAATAAATAAAGATTCCACTATTATAGAACCCACAAGTGGAAACACAGGAATTGCCCTTGCTAGTATTTGCGCTAATATGGGGCTAAAACTTATTCTTACAATGCCTGAGACTATGAGTATAGAAAGAAGAAAAATCTTGCAAGCTTATGGGGCTGAGATTGTTTTAACTAAAGGCAGTAGAGGAATGAAAGGCTCAATTGAAAAAGCAAATGAGCTAGCCTTAGAAATTAAAAATAGCTTTATCCCCTCTCAGTTTGATAACCAAGCAAACCCTGATATACACTACAAAACTACAGCAGTAGAAATACTTGAGGACTTTAAAGGTGACCTTGACTATTTTGTGACAGGAGTTGGAACAGGGGGAACCCTTACTGGTTGCGGGAAAAGATTAAAAGAAGAAATAAAGGATATTAAAGTAGTAGCAATAGAGCCAAAAAAAAGTAATGTCCTTTCAGGAGGAAGTCCTGCTCCTCATGGGATTCAAGGAATTGGAGCAGGCTTTATTCCTAGTGTTTTAGATACATCTTGCATTGATGAAATTATTACTATAGAAGATGAACAGGCTATAAAAACAAGTCAGCTTCTAGCAAGAAAAGAAGGGATACTTTGCGGGATTTCTTCAGGGGCTAGTTTACTAGGGGCTATAAAAATAGCTAAAAAACATAAGGATAAAAAAATACTTTGTATTCTTCCTGATACAGGAGAGAGATACATTTCAACAACATTATTTGATTTTTAAGGAAATAGGAGAAAATACATGCCAATAAAAATACCAAATACTCTACCAGCAAAGAAAATATTAAATGAAGAAAATATTTTTGTAATGGATCAAAATAGGGCAAATACCCAAGATATTAGGCCGCTTAAAATAGTTATTTTAAATATTATGCCAACAAAGATTAAAACAGAAACCCAACTTCTTAGGCTTCTTAGTAATACACCACTACAGGTAGATATTACTTTACTACATCCTGAGACTCATAAGTCAAAAAATACTTCTGATGAACACTTAGAAAATTTTTACTGTACTTTTAAAGATATAAAAAATAAAAAGTTTGATGGAATGATTATTACCGGAGCTCCTGTGGAGCAAATGGATTTTGAGGAAGTAACTTACTGGGAAGAGCTTAAAGATATTTTAGACTGGAGTAGAAAAAATGTCTTTTCTACGATGTTTATATGTTGGGGGGCTCAAGCTGGGCTATATCATTTTTATGGGGTTCCAAAATATAGCGTTGATAAAAAAGTTTTTGGGGTTTTTGAAAATGAAATATTAAAGAAGAATATCCCACTTTTTACAGGTTTTGATGACACCTTTAATATGCCTCACTCAAGACATACAGAAATCCTTAAAAAAGATATAGACAAGGTAGGAGACCTTGACACTGTGTGTACTTCAAAAGAGGCTGGGGTTAGCATTGTAATGAACCAAGAAAAAAGACAAATCTTTATTTCTGGGCATGGGGAATACGACTGGGATACTCTAAAGTCAGAGTATGATAGAGATATAGGGAAAGGTCTTCCAATTGATGTTCCAAAATATTACTATGAAAATGACGACCCAAGTAAAAGACCAAAAGTAACTTGGAAAGCTCATGCAAATTTACTTTTTGCTAACTGGCTAAACTATTATGTATATCAACAAACTCCATACGATATTGATAGTATATAAAAATAATAAAAAATAAAGGAATGGCAAGAGCCGTTCCTTTTTTATATATATTCTTCTTTTTGCTATATGCTATTCCCCCCTTTTTTAAAGGTTATAGTAGGGTCGCCCCTACTATTAGTAAACAAATATTTTCTATTGTGTATGTAAACCGTAATAAAACACTCACTATAACTTTATTACTCCACTTTGCTATTAATAGCATATAATTAGTAAATATGGTGCTTTTTATTTTTTTAAAAAGCAAAGCCGAACCTTCCCTTAAGGGAAGATTGGGCGGCTTAATATTTACGGAAAATATAACAGGCTTTTACCCCGGGCTTTGCCAAAAAAGCGGTATTTTTCGTTCTTTTGATATCAAAAGAACAATTATTTTCTTATAAAAGAAAGCTTGTATAAAAAAAGAAATACCTCATGCCATTTCTTTTTTGCGATAGACTTTTCTAAGGGTTATAGTAGGGGTAGCCTCTGCACATTATAAAAATATCGGTAGACGGGCGAACACACAGGTTCGCCCCTACTATCTAAAGGAAGTAAAATTTTTTTACTTTTGAATATATTGTAATAAAATACATTTATAAAAATAATAGGATTTTACTAGGGTTTTCTCAAAGAAAGGTATAGTTCCCTTTTTACCCGACCTTTACATTTAGCAAAAATTGACAAATATAAGTAAATACTGTATTATATAGAGAGTTATATAAATATGTAGAAAATTATTAAATGGGGGAATATTATGAAAAAAACAATAGCTTTCATTACTAGTTTAATGTTAGTAGTAATGATGATACCAACTTCTGCTTTTGCAACGAGCAGTGTTCTTGACACTTGGGACGGAAGTATAGATACCGCTTGGTATGACGCTGATCCTACAGCTAAAATTTTTGAAATTGATACAGCTGAGGAACTTGCTGGCCTTGCTAAAATCGTAAATGAAGGAACAGATGATTTTGGTGTTAATGTAATTGTCTTAATGAATCATTTAGATTTAAAAGGGAAAAATTGGACATCAATTGGAACAGGGGCAAACCCTTTTAAGGGAGTGTTTGATGGTAATCATTACACTATATCAAATCTTTCAGGTTCTAATGGATTGTTTCTAACAGCTCATAATGGAAGTATATCAAGCCTAGGTTTGAAAAATGTAAATATTACAAACTCTACATCTCCTGCTGGGGCTCTGCTTGGAGATGGTGGGGATCTTTACATATCCAATTGTTATGTAATTGGAGGGAAAATAGACGGAGGTAGTCTCTATGCAGGAGGCTTACTTGGGTCTATGATTAAGGGTGAGATAGATAATAGCTATGCAAATATAGATGTTAGTGGTGGAAAGGGTGTTGGAGGGTTAATAGGGAACGCTCAATATAGTGATATAGTGAATTCTTTCGCAACAGGAAAAGTTTCTGGAACTGACTATGTGGGAGGTTTATTAGGGCGTATTGCATCTGGAGCCACTATTGAAAACTCTTACGCAACAGGAATTGTTACTGCCTCTGGAGCTAATGCTGGGGCTTTATCTGGGGGAAGAGATCCTCTTTTTACTGCAGGAACTGTTGAAATCATAAACTCTTATGGAAATAATGCAAATGCAGCAAAGGGAGAGGGCGTGAACGGTAGTGAATATATCATCGGAACAGCTGGAACAACCCTTGCTCAAATGAAAACATCAGCATTTCAAGAAGCTTTAAATTTAGGGGATTCAAAATTCCCATTTGGAACAGACGCTA
>CAYJAA010000080.1:0-4985 GCA_964368185.1 uncultured Lachnospiraceae bacterium
CTATAAGCTTAGCAGAAATAGACTCAAGATGTTTTGGGATTACATTTTTAACTAAAATTTCCCCTCTTGTAATAGCTGCGGCAATCATATAAGTCCCTGCTGTAATTTGGTCAGGAACTACACTATATTCACAACCGTGTAAAGCTTCTACTCCAGTTATTTTTATAACATCTGTTCCAGCACCTTTTATGTTTGCTCCCATTAAGTTTAAAAAGTTAGCAATATCTACAACATGAGGCTCTTTTGCAGCATTTTCTATAGTTGTAATACCCTTTGCTTTAATAGCCGCTAACATTACATTAATCGTTGCCCCAACACTTACCACATCCATATAAATATTAGCCCCAACTAAATCTTTTCCTTTAATAGAAATACTTCCTTTAACATCAACGCTAGCTCCTAAAGCTCTAAAGCCTTTTAAGTGTAAATCAATAGGTCTAGCTCCTATATCGCACCCTCCAGGCTGAGGAAGTGTAACTTCTCCATTTCTACTAAGTAAAGCTCCTAAAAGATAATAAGAAGCTCTCATTTTTGTGCTTTCTTCTGCAATTGACTCAAGATCATAACTCTCAACTGTGGTTGTATCAATATATAATTTATTGTCTTTTTTTCTAACCTTTGCCCCAAGCTTTTTTAATATTTTAATATAATTTCTTATATCAGAAATATCTGGTAAATTTTCAATAACGAATTTATCTTTTGCTAAAATTGTAGCAGGTAAAATCCCAAGAGCTGCGTTTTTCGCCCCAGTTATTAAAACTTCACCTTTTAGTTTATTTCCACCATTTATAATAATTTTTTCCATATTTTTATAAACCCTTATATCTAAAATATTTTAACTTATTGCATAGTAATACAACTAATTAATAATAGCAAAAATAAAGGAAAATATAAAGTCTTTTTTTAAAAATAGTGAAAATATTACACTAATTTTAGGGATATTTTTTATTATATTATTCCTTAAGGGAAGAAAATTATAGGCTTATTTATAAATCACCTCTTTTTTATAGCCATTCCTTAAGGAATTTATATCTATTTAGAAAAATTTAAAAATAGGTGTTGACTTTTTTTATCACAGAATATATAATCTATTTAGAAAATTATCAAAATAACTTTCAAGGAGGAGACAAATGAAATTACCAGAGGCATTTAAGGCTTTATCCGACCCAGTTAGGCGAGAGATCCTACTTATGCTGAGGAAGGGTAAAATGTCCGCAGGAGATATTAGCAATGCTTTTGATATGACAGGGGCTACTATATCTTATCATTTAACACAATTAAAAAAAGCAGGTTTAATTTTTGAAAGCAAATATAAAAATTATATCTTTTATGAACTGAACACTTCAGTATTTGAAGAAATTATGCTTTGGTTTTCACAATTTGGAGGTAATAAAGATGAAAAATAAAACAACAATAATCACTACTATACTATGTATTTTACCTATTTTATTAGGTGTGCTCCTTTATGACAAGCTCCCTGATACGATTGCGGTGCACTTTGATGCAAGAGGTGAAGGTGATGGATTTATGCCAAAGGCAGTAGCCGTATTTGGACTTCCCTTGATATTTGCTGCAGTGAATATATATTCCCATTTTAGAGTATATTCCGACCCAATGAAGTCAAATATCTCATCAATGTCAAAAAAAATACTCCAATGGATTTCTCCAATAACTGCTATGGTAGTCATACCTGCCACTTTATTTTTAGCAAGTGGGGCATCCCTTCCTATTATTTTAATAATAGAATCAATCTTTGCTATACTAGTAATCGCTGTTGGAAATTATTTCCCAAAATGCAAGAAGAATTATACAATAGGTATCAAAACACCTTGGACGCTAAATAGTGAAGATAATTGGTTTCAGACCCACAGACTTGCAGGGTTTTTATGGACACTTGGCGGTTTTTTATTATTTCTTAACGCTATATTTAGCATATCAACATATATTATAATTTTTACTGCCATTTCTCTAATTATAATACCTTATATATACTCTTACAGCCTTTCTTTAAAAGATACTAAGAATTTATAAATAGAGAAACCCTTGACCTTTTTACCATAGGGGAATTAATAAAGAAACAAACTGCCACCCTCTAAATTGATAATGGCAGTTTTACTTTAAGTATCATAATGCTTCTTTATTATTAATAGGAATATAATTAGTAAATATGGTGCTTTTATTTTATAAAAAGCAAAGCCGCCCCTTCCCGTAAGGGAAGATTGGGCGAGCTTAATATTTACGGGAAATATAATAGGCTTTTACCCCGCGTTTTGCCAAAAAAGCGGTAGTTTTGGTTCTTTTGATATCAAAAGAACAATAGTTTTATTATAAAGGATAATGTTTATATAAAAAAGGAATGGCTTTTACCATTCCTTTCTCTTTTTAGCTTATAAAACTTCTTTATAAGCATTCCAATATTACCTTATTTTATTAAAAGACTTAAATGATTATAAATTTACATTTATTTAAAAAAATATTTTTATCTTTTACTTAAACTAAAGATTTTACTCAACTAAAACAAGGCCATAAAAGTTAATTCCTGACTCACTCCAGTCTTTCCCCCCAGCTTTATCACTAGGTAAAACTTTAAAGCCTGTTTTATCTCCCCAACCCTTTACCCCTTCTTCTTTATATCCGTTATTGTTTACTGTTTTTATAACATCTATCCCAGAGCCGTCAAACTGAGGGATTACTTGGTCAGCATGAGCGCAGTTTGGAAACTGGCAAACATCATCATAAATGTCCCTGCAAATTTCGCATTTTTTAGCTCCGTATCCTAAAGCCTTATAATAACCATTTTTACCTAAATAATCTAAGGTCTCCCTTACTACTCTATTTACTTCGTATGGGTCTAAGCACTGTATAAGTATTGCTATTTTATAAGAGTCTAGTGTTGCTCTTGTTTCTAAATATGTAGGAGCAATAGGGGGACAGCACTGTCTTTTATTATAATTTTTACAACCATATTTACATTTACTAAGGGTCCAAGGGACAGTAACAACGCTTCTTGGGCTAATAAACTTACAGTCATTTGCTCCAAAGTCCATAACTATATTTTTAAGTTCTTCCATTTTCTTACTCCTTTAATTAAAAAAATCTTACTTAATACACCTATTATATTCTATTTGAAAACATTTGTAAACATAATTATCTTTTAAAGAATTTCCTTGTATTCTATAAAAAATTCATATATAATACAGGTTATAAATACTATAAAATACAAATTAGAAGTAATGATATTTGGAGGTTTTAAATGGGAGTATACGCAGAAAAAGCAAAGAAAGCTCATGAAGAAAAATACAACTGTTGTCAGTCTGTAGTTTTAGCTTTCGAAGAAGAGATTGGTATTGAAAAAGAAAAGCTAGCTAAAGTTGTTGCAAACCTTGGTGGTGGGCTGGGATACGCTGGGGAAGTCTGTGGGGCTATTTTAGGTATGGCTATTGTTTCAGGATATTTAGGAAAGTGGGATATCCCAACAGACCAAGAATCAAAAGCTGTTAGTTATGACACAATTAAAGACCTTGTAAATGAATTTAGAGAAGAAATTGGGGAAACTAGATGTCCTGAGCTATTAGAGCTTAGGGATAACGGTGGGAAAACTTGTACAGAGCTTATGATGCTTTGTGCTGATAAAGTTGCACAAAAAATGGGATTGGAGTAAACTTTAAAATGAATAATATAAAAGACAGAGTAGCTATTGTAACAGGAGCCAGTGGGGGAATTGGAAGATGTATCGTAAAAGGGTTGGTTAAAGAAGGGGTTAAGGTTATGATGACAGATATAGACGAAAAAAGTCTTCACGCCCTTAATTTAGAACTTGGAGAAAATACAGATTATTACCCTGGGGATTTAACTAGTAAGGAAGTCTGTAATACTATCGCTAATATAACAAAAGAAAGGTTTGGGGATGTTAGTATACTAATCAACTCTGTTGGCGTTGCTCAAAGAAAGCCTTTACTTGAGGTAAATAAAGAAGAATTTATGAAACTTTATGATATTAATGTTTATTCAACTCTAGCTATGGTACAGGCTACTTGTGATATGCTTGAGAGTTCTAAGTGTGGAGAAATCATCTCTATTGTATCTTCTTCTGGGGTTTTCCCTCATGAAGAGCAAGGAGCTTATTGCGCTACAAAGTTTGCCCAAAAAGCCCTTAATGGCGTTTTAAACATTGAACTTTTTGATAAAGACATAAGAGTGCATAATTTATATCCTTCTGCTGTAGAAACAGAAATGGTTAAAATTGGAAGACCGGACTTAAGTGATAATGTATGCTGTAAGCCAGAAGAGCTTGCTGAGATAATCGTGTTTTTACTGACTCATAGAAATAATTCTGTTATTGATGATATTATTGTTAGAAGATATACAAAAAGACCTGATGAAATGTAGGTTTCTTTTAAAAGAAAATATTATAATAAAAAAGCTAACACCTCAATGAAGTGTTAGCTTTTTTATTTGGTATTTCTAATTATATTGGCTTTTAACTATAATTAATAAGCTCCTTTTGAATAAGTTACCTCATAGCTATGAGTATAAATTTCAAAGACAATCCCGAAAGGATCTTCAACATAACACATTTTATATGGTTTTTCATTTGGGTAGTATTCTTTAATTGGCATACGTTGTTTCCCACCACAGGCCACAATCTTTTCAATCATTCCTTCAATGTCTGGATCTTGTACAGAAAAATGGAAAAGACCTGTGTTTTTATACTCAAATGGTTGTTTTTCTTTATTGTTATCTACAAACTCAAATAGCTCTATTCCTATAGCATTTGATGTAACCATATGAGCGATTTTAAAATCACCATGACCTTTACCAAATACTTCTTCACACATAATTCCTATAGCAGAAGTATTTTCTTCTTTTATAAGAGATGGCTCCATTACAATATACCACCCCATTACCTCACTATAAAACTTAACCGCCTGTTCTAAATTAGGTACAGACAAACCTATATGAGAAAATGCTCTTGGATAATTCAT
>CAYJAA010000081.1:0-4886 GCA_964368185.1 uncultured Lachnospiraceae bacterium
TCTTAGGCATCATAATATCGAGTAAAACAAGGTCAAATGTATCATCTATTTTATCCAGTGCGTCTATGCCATTTTTAGCTTCAATTAGCTCATAATTTTCATTTGCCAAATATAGTTTTATAAGACCTCTTATATCTTTTTCATCGTCAACAATTAAAACTTTCATTATTTTCTCCTAAAGTGCTATACCAATATTATATAATAATAACACATAAATTTAAAATTTCTTTTAAAAAAAATGAAAGAAAGTTGAAAGAAAATAATATTTATAGATTTTCTTTTATGTACTCTTCTTTTGACAAGGTTAATTGTTGATATTTTTAGTTCAAATTAAATTTCATGTTTTAATAATAGATTTTTGATGATTAATTTGGTGCCATACAGGTTATCAGCAATTTACTGTGGAAAAACTCATTTTATACTACTAGGAGATAAGGGAGATAATACACATAAAAAAAGAGTACAACAGCATTTTTTCACTGCTGATGTCCTCTTTTTGTATCTATATTTAATTGTAAATTAGTTAACTAAATACTATTTCATCAGCCCACTTGCTCGATTACTCAAAGACAGCAACCCTTGTTAAAAAGTTATCATCGAGAGTATTGTGCTGATTTAAATAGCTTTGAAATAATCTCTTGTGCGTTTCATCGGCTTGCTTCTCGATATTCTCACAATGCTCTGTAAGTTTTTCTATTAGTAGCATTTCTCTGCACATTTTAAACTTTTCACTGTGCAGATATTCAAGCCTTTGTTTGCCGAATTTATCTAACTGTGCCAAGCGTTTCTCACCATATCAATTATAGGATATATAGACCGTTTGCTCTTTTTTCGTATTCTAATTCTAAAAATTCCATTTTCAAAATCCTCCCAAATTATATTTTATACAATTTATCGGTGTTTGGCTGATTTTCACTTAAAATCCTCATTATTATGAGCCTATGGTCGGCTTTACTTTTTATAAAATAAAAAGCACCATATTTGCTACTTATATAATATTAGTTAATAAAGAAGCATTATGATATTTTATTTCTTTATTGGTAACCCTATATTTTTATAAGTGATTTAGTATATATTATCTATTTTCATATACTAAATCAACAATACCATTATAGTTTCTTGTTTGTATTAATTTAAGTTTATGTTCTTCACAAGAGTTATCAAATAGTTTTATTCCACCACCTAAAAGGGTAGGGATAATAGAAATAATATATTCATCAATTAAATTAAGGGAGATAAGCTGGTTAATAATAGAGGCTCCTCCACATATCCATATATTTTTCCCTTCTTTTTCCTTTAAAGATTCTATTAAAGATTTAAGGTTGGTATTTGTGAATTTAATGTCTTTTTTATCCTTATAATTTTTATTAGTAAGAACATATGTTTCCATTTTTTCATAAGGCCAAACATCAACAGACAGTTCATTTACGATTTGTTTATAGGTATTGTGTCCTAAAATAACTGTATCTATTGTTTTTACAAAATCAGGATAGCTACCTTGATTTTTTTCATCACTAAAGTCTCCACTAAGCCAGTGAACGCTACCATTTTTATCAGCAACATATCCATCTAAGCTCATTGCGATATAAGCTATTATTTTTTTCATTTTATATCTCCTTTTAGTTTCCTATTAATTTGGTGGTATAAAAATAGGGGTGGTAGGAGGAACATAGGAAAAAATCACAAACAATCCTCCAAGAATAAGTATTAAAGTAATGGATAGTAAAGATGTCCATTTAGGGCAGATTTTTTTATTTAGTAAAATTTTAAAGCTAACCCACTGGGAAAAAATAGCCCCTATACCACTTATTGAAATATCAAAAATTAGATTATGAGAACCTAAGAGATTAGTATATGTATAAAAAAGCATAGGGACACAAAATGCTAATATATACTGGGAAAAAGCTTTTGCAACAAAAAAGTTTTTATTGGTGTGAAAGCCTAGGGCTATTTCAATAAAAATAAAGATAAGCCCTGAAAAATACATCATTTTCATATGTTCCCAAACACTTTCATTTACCGGACAAAAAGCTTTTAGCCATGATATATCTGTTAGAGTATAAGCACTATGTAATATACACGCCATTATAAAAATGAATATAATTCCAAGTTTTTCTATTCTTTTTACTTTCATAAATAACCTCCATAACTTACAAAACAAGTATATAGGAGTTTATTTAATTAAATTGTAAGATTGTGTTATTTATTTATAATAAACTTTATTTTTAATTAATATTTTGCTAAGAGGAAGACCAATACTGATTCCTGCAACACTTAATATAACTTCCCCTGGAATAGAAGTAAGAGGAGCTATGAAGTTTCCATATAATATTACTTCTGCTATATAATAACCTACAATGGCAATAATAGAAGATAATATTAGGGCTATAATTTCATTTTTACCCCCTTTTTTAGTTAAAAGTTTTGAGGTTATATATCCTTGAATAAATCGAATTACAAAGGTAAAAGGCGCCCAAATGGTATAACCACCAAGAATATCAAAAAGACCCATTCCAATTCCTGCAGCAAGACCTGCATTTTTTGGCATTAATATATAAGAGGCAACAATTAGACCAACACCCCCTAAATGTATAAGGCCTCCATTTATAGATATAGGGAGTTTAATATTAATAAAGGTTAGTATAAATATGATTGCAGCAAGTAGTCCTGTTAGTACAATATTAAAAGTTTTTTTGTTTTTCATAGTTTAACTCCTTTAAGTTATTTATAATTTTGATATTATATATTAATTTTCATATATTTTCAACTTTTTTTCATGTAAAAAAACAGCCCCTACTAAAAATATGGGACTGTTTTAAGTTATTTAAATATATAAATTATTTATGTTTTCTATTTTTTCTAGCTTGTTGTCTTTCTTCTTTCATTTTTTTATATTTTCTCTCTTTTAGAAAATAATATACAGAAGCTCCTAAAACAGTAATGATAATAAGAGTCATTACTATATCTTCGCTGGAAATACCGCCTTCTTCTGTTTGTGTCGCAGTATTTTCACTAGCAGTATCAGATGTATCAGTGTTTTCACCATCTGTATTTTCTGAGTCTTCTCCACTTGAAACTTGATTTTGCGCTGTAAGAAGATTTTGAATTCCACCTATTTCATAGGAATTTATCATAGTGTCTACGATGTCTTGATAATTTGCTATATCTTCAAGGTAACAGTCAAGCTGAATAATATAAATATTTCCATTTGCTACTGTTAAGTAGTAATATCCACTACTATCTGTATTAACACTGTTGTAGGTACATTTCCAGGCAGGAAGTCCAGAGATGGTAGTTTTTTCAATAGCTGTAGTATATTCTGCATCTGTGCCAGAAAGTGTGGTTTTAAAATAATTTTCTATGTATTCTTGACTATTCCAAGTATCATTTAAAATTTCATAATCCAAAGAAACCATTTCTCTAGTTAGGTCAGGACCTTTTTCATCAGCAGGTTTTGCATCATTTTCTTTATCATAAAGTAGCTCTACCTCCTCATAAAGATCTCCATAAGTAAGATTAGCTGTAACATTAAAGTTAACATCTATTTTTATTGCATTTGTAGCTAATTCTTCAATTTCAGCATCACTTGTAATGTCCATAGTTATATTTAAATCTTCATTTGTATATGACTTATATGTTGTAGAGGCATATATAAATGGAGATAAAATCCCAATTAATAGTCCTATAATTAATAATATAACGACGCATTTTATAATGAAATTTTTCGTTTTATTTCTCATTTTTTATATCCTTTCTTATAAATTACCATTGACATACTAACATAATAGGAATTTAAAATCAATACTTTGAGTTTTTTTTAATTGTGTTATAATATGTAAATTCATTGACAAAATATTTAACTTTGATATAATTTAAGTTGATGAAATTTAAATTTAAGGAGATATTATGAAATTTTTTATCCAAATCGGAGCAGCCGCAATAGCAGCCCTATGTATGTATTTAATAACTAAAATGGACGAAGAGCAAAATCAATTTAGAATTATCCTATTAGTTCTTTTTGCATTCTTTTCCCTGATAGTTTTTTATTCATTTTTCTTTTAAAGAAACCACAAAACAACTTAGATAGTTTTATCTAAGTTGTTTTGTATCTTTCTTAATAGAAGTTAGATAAATTTAAAAAAAAGTAGTGGGATATTTTTATATTCCCTAAAATATAAGTTAATTCAAAATATAACAAATTCATATTTAAAAGATAATTACAAAGGGGAAATATGGATTTTTTTATACTGTAAATACTAAAATATAGGTAAGGGAGGAATTCGTTTATGAAAAAAGAATTAGCAAAAACATACAGTCCTAATGAAATTGAAAATGATATATATAAAAAGTGGGAAGATGGGGGATATTTTAAACCAGAGGTTCATGAAAATGGAAAACCTTATACGATTATGATGCCTCCTCCAAATATAACTGGCCAGCTTCACATTGGTCATGCTTTTGATGGAACCCTTCAAGATATTCTTATAAGATATAAAAGAATGAAAGGCTTTAGCGCACTGTGGCTACCTGGGGAAGATCATGCTAGTATAGCAACAGAGGTTAAGGTTGTTGAAAATATCTTAAAAACAGAAGGGAAAACAAAAGAAGATCTTGGTAGAGAAGAGTTTTTAAAAAGAGCTTGGGAGTGGTCTGATTTTTATAGAAAAAGAATTGCTTCTCAGTTTAGAAAACTAGGGGCTTCTTGTGATTGGTCTAGAGAAAGATTTACTATGGACAAAGGCCTTAGTGATTCAGTAGAGCAGACTTTTATTGATCTTTACAATAAAGGTAGGATTTATAGAGGAAATAGGATTATCAATTGGTGTCCTGAATGTAGGACAGCTTTAAGTGATGCAGAAGTTGAACATGAAGATAAAGCGGGCTTT
>CAYJAA010000082.1:0-4779 GCA_964368185.1 uncultured Lachnospiraceae bacterium
ATGAGACAGTAAAAGATAGATATTCAGCTATTAAAAAAGCCTTAGAGTCTGGAAGAGATAAGGTAGTATTAATTTTAGGTAAAGGCCACGAAGAGTATCAGATTATAGGAGGGAAGAAAGTTTTTTTCAGTGACAAAGAAACAGTAAAAAATATATTAAAAATGTAAAATTTCTATAGCTTAAATAAAGAAGTAATAAATGTTTTTATTTAAAATAATAGAAAAATAAAATAAAATGATATATAATACCTTTTAAGAGAACTTAAAGGTATTATATTTATGTTTAGAATAAATTACCTTATCATGAAGATAATAAGATATAATGGGTTTAAGTAATGATGATAGAAAAGGAGCCAGTAGTATGAAAATAGTAGTTGTAGGTGGTGTTGCAGGGGGAGCAGGAGCTTGTGCAAGACTTAGAAGAAATGATGAAAAATCACAAATTATTATGCTTGAAAAAGGGGAGCATATATCTTTTGCTAACTGTGGACTTCCTTATTATATCTCTGAAGTGATAAAAGAAGAAAAAGATTTACTCCTTCAAACTCCAAAGGGTTTTTCTAAAAGATTTAATGTAGATGTTAGGGTAAATAATGAAGTAATTTCAGTTGATACAAATAATAAAACTCTTTTGGTTTATAATCATTTAACAAAAGAAGAATACTCCCAAACTTATGATAAGTTGGTTTTATCTCCTGGAGCTAATCCAGTTATGCCAAATATAAAGGGAATAGAAAAAAATGATGTTTTTACAATTAGAAATATTCCTGATACTGTTAGAGTAAAAGAATTTATAGAGGTAAACAAGCCTAAAAACTGCGTTATTATAGGAGCAGGATACATTGGCCTTGAAATGGCAGAAAATATCCACTTAAGTGGAATAAATGTTCATATTGTAGAGGCAAATAATCATATTATAAATTCTTTAGATGAAGATATGTCTTATGATGTACAAAATCATATTAGAAGTAAAGGTGTTAATTTATATCTTGGTAATAGCGTTGTTGAAATTAGGGAAAACAGCGTTGTAACTAGTAATGGAAAAGAAATTGATGCTGATATTATTATTATGAGTATTGGGGTTAGGCCAACTACGGACTTTATAAAAGGTAGCAAAGTTGAATTAGGGGATAGGGGAGAAATTATCGTAGATAAGTATCTTAAAACAAATGTAGAGGATGTGTACGCCCTTGGGGATGCAATTAGTGTAAAACACTTCGTAAGTGGAAAAACCGCTATAATCCCTTTAGCTTCACCTGCAAATAAACAAGCTAGAATAGTAGCTGATGTGATTGCTGGTAAAGATGCTTTTTATACAGGTAGCCAAGGGAGTGCTATTGCTAAGGTTTTTGATATGGCTGTTGGGGTAACTGGGGAGAGTGAAGCTTCTTTAAAAGCTTTAAATATTCCATACAAAAAATCCCTTACTTACTCAGCTTCTCATGCTTCATACTATCCAGGGGCCAGTATGATGTTTATAAAACTTTTATATAAAGCTGATACTGGAGAAGTTTTAGGAGGGCAAATCGTTGGATATGAAGGAGTAGACAAAAGAATAGATGTAATAGCAACAGCGATAAGAGGAAAGATGACAGTTAGTGATTTAACGAGGCTAGAACTAGCCTACGCTCCACCATTTTCCTCAGCAAAAGACCCTGTGAATATGGCAGGATATGTTGCTGAAAATGTAATCCTTAAAAAAAGCAATTTATTTTTCTTAAGTGAAATAAAAAACATAAAAGAAGAAGATATATTTATTGATGTTAGAACAAAATCAGAATTTGAAAAAGGAAGTATAGAAGGGGCAGTAAATATTCCCCTTGATGAATTAAGAGATAATTTAGAGAAAATTGATAATACTAAGACTGTATATATTACCTGTCAAGTTGGGCTAAGAGGTTATTTAGCAGAGCAAATTTTAAGAAATAATAACTATAAAAAAGTATTTAACTTAAGTGGTGGATATAGACATTACAAACAATGGAAGGATAATGATTTAAAATAGGGTTTTTCTCTATAAATAAATAATAAATGTTATGAAAATATATATTGTACTTACTCAGTCAACAACAATGCTTGCGAAAATAATTAGAAAAGGGACAAAATTTCCCTATAATCATGTGTCTATTGCCTTAGATAAAGAGCTATATCATATGTATAGTTTTGGTAGGCGAAAACCTAAAAATCCCCTTATTGCAGGTTTTATAAGAGAAGACTTAGATAATGGATTTTATGCTGTTTTTAAAGATATTCCTTGTTTAATTTATGAATATAAAGTAAGCTATGAATCTTATAGGAAAATTTGCAAAATCATATCTCATTTTTACAAAAAAAAGCTAGAGTATAAATTTAACATTACAGGGTTATTTTTAAACCCTGTTGGTATAGATTATACTACTGATAATAGTTTTTTTTGCGCTGAATTTTTAGCTCATTTATTAAAAGAAAGTGGCTGTTATGATTTTAATATGCCTAACACAAGAATAACCCCAGAGCATTTTTACGAGTTCGAAGGAGCAAAATTAATTTATGATGGGTATATTCAAGATTATAAAGAGACTACAAGATTAAAATAACTTATTTATCTTTAAAAAAATTAGGTAATTACTAAGTATAGTAGTTACCTTCTTTTTTTTTAAGATAAAGTGTGCTATAATACCTATCGTGTGTGAGTATAGTTATATTTACAGTCGTAAAAAAAATAAAGATTTTATTTTTAAATATAAAAAAAATTTGGAGGTTTTTAATATGTCTGGACATTCTAAATGGTCAACAATTAAACATAAAAAAGGAAAAGCTGATGCTATAAAAGGAAAATTATATACAAAGCTTGCTAAATTAATTGCAGTAGCAGCAAGAGAAGGTGGAACAGATATATCCACTAATGCAAAATTAAAGGAAGCTGTTGCAAAGGCAAAAGCTAATAATATGCCTAATGATAATATTGATAGAGCTATTAAAAAAGGTAGTGGGGAGCTTGGAAATAGCATTTATGAGGAGATAACTTATGAAGGGTATGCTGTTGGAGGGGTAGCTGTTATTGTTCAAACTTTAACAGATAACAAAAATAGAACAGCAGGGGATGTAAGATACATTTTTGATAAAAATGGGGGAAACCTTGGGACAAGTGGCTGTGTATCTTATATGTTTGAGAAAAAAGGTAGCATTTTAATTGATAGTAGTCATGGGTATGATGAAGAAGAAGTAATGATGATCGCTCTTGATAATGGAGCAGAGGACTTTGAGGTAAGTGAAGAGGGCTTTGAAATTACCTCTACTCCTGAAGATTTTCAAAATCTTTGTGATATTTTAGATGAAAATAATATAGTATATTCTTCTGCTAGTGTTGATTTAGTTCCAAATAACTACACTTTAGTTGAAGAGGCTAATATGAAACTTTTTGAACGTATGCTTGATATGTTTGATGATAGTGATGATGTACAAGAGGTTTTTCATAATGGAGAATTTAGTTAAGAATAAAAGTAAAATCTAAAAAAAAATATTAAATAAAAATGTTTTGTTACTTATTGGAGGATTATAATGAATAAAGATAAAATAGTTTTAGCATATTCTGGGGGCCTTGATACTAGCACAATCGTTCCATGGCTTAAGAATAATTATACATGTGAAGTTCACGCTGTATGCGTTGATGTTGGACAAGTTGAGGAAGAAGAAAAAGAGTCTTTGAAAAAAAGAGCTATTGAATATGGGGCGGATTCTATAGAAATAGTAGACGCTACAAAGCAACTTGTTGAGGAATATATTTTCCCAATGATTAAGTCTGGTGGAATATATGAAGATAAATATTTACTTGGAACAAGTATCGCTAGACCCCTAATTTCAAAAATATTAGTAGATAAAGCAAAAGAGTTAGGTGCGAAATATATTTGTCATGGAGCTACAGGTAAAGGGAATGATCAAGTGCGTTTTGAGCTTACAATTATGGCCCTTGCTCCAGAAATTCAAATTATTGCTCCTTGGAGACTTTGGCATATAAAATCAAGACAAGATGCTCTAGATTACTGTGTTAAGCATGATATTAAACTTAGCATGTCAGCAGAAGAAAGTTATTCTAGAGATATGAATATATGGCATTTATCCCATGAAGGTCTTGATCTTGAAGATCCTGGGAACTGTCCAAAATATGAAAAAATACTACAAATGTGTAACTGGATAGAAGATGCCCCAGATAAGGCTGAAGAAATTTCTATTGAGTTTGAAAAAGGGATACCAGTTAAGTTAAATGATGAAAAGCTTGATGGGGTTACTTTACTAACAAAATTAAATGCTATAGCTGGCAAACATGGGGTAGGGATTATAGATATGGTTGAAAATAGGGTTGTTGGGATGAAGTCAAGGGGAGTTTATGAAACTCCAGGAGGAAGTGTTCTTTATTTTGCACATAATGAAATGGAACAACTTTGCCTTGATAGAGAAACTTCTGCTTATAAAAGAACTATTGCTGTGAAATATGCAGACTTAGTATATAGTGGGATGTGGTTTTCTCCTTTAAGAGAAGCTTTAGATGCTTTTGTTAATAAAACTCAAGAAAATGTAACAGGGGTTGTAAAGCTTAAATTATATAAAGGAAATATTATCACTCTAGGAATAGAGAGTAAATATTCACTATACAATGAAGAAATTGCATCTTTTGAAACAGGGGAGTTATATGATCATAATGACGCTCAAGGGTTTATTAAATTATATGGACTACCTTTAAAAATTAGAGCTTTTATGAAAGAGCAAACGAAATAATAAAAAATAAAAGACAGGCATCATA
>CAYJAA010000083.1:0-4435 GCA_964368185.1 uncultured Lachnospiraceae bacterium
TTATTAAAGACTTATCACATACTGGATAATTTTCAAGGTGAACAGATTCTCCTTTTGTTAAGTTTAGATATAACTCTTCACTAATAAAAGGCGCAAATGGAGCGATTAACTTTGTAAGTCCAACTAAGATTTCATAAGTTGTTTTGTAAACTGATTTTTTAGAAGTGTCTAACTCACTATTCCAAAATCTTCTTCTATTTCTTCTAATATACCAATTAGATAAATCTTCATTTACAAAATATTGTATCTTTCTAACAGCTCTTGTATGATCAAAAATAGCTAGCTCTTCATTTACTTCAGCTACTAAGTTATTATATTTTGAAAGAATCCATAAGTCGATTTCTTCTCTGTCTTCGTATCTAACATCAAATTCATTTGGATTGATACTGTCTGTATTAGAATACATTGCAAAGAAAGTATAGATATTTTTTATAGTATTAAAAAACTTACTTCTTACTTCTTTTAGCCCTTCTAAATCAAATTTTGTAGGAGTCCAAGCTGGTGAAACATATAGTAAGTACCATCTTAAGGCGTCTGCACCATATTCATCAAAAAGCTGGAATGGATCAACTGTATTTCCCCTAGATTTAGACATTTTTTGTCCTGCGGCATCTAAAATTAGATCATTAACTAAAACCCTTTTATATGGAGATTTTCCCATAATAAATGTAGAAATTACTAAAAGAGAATAAAACCACCCTCTTGTTTGGTCGATTCCCTCACAAATAAAGTCTGCTGGAAATTGATTTTCAAAAATTTCTTTGTTTTCAAAAGGATAATGATGTTGAGCAAAAGGCATAGACCCAGAATCAAACCAACAGTCTATTACATCACTAACCCTATTCATAGCCTCACCACATTTTTCACATTTAATATGAACATCGTCTACATATGGTTTATGAAGCTCAATTGTTTCATCAATATCTTCTATTGCTTCTTTCACTAGCTGCTCAATAGAGCCAACACTATGAAGATGCCCACACTCACACTTCCATATATTAAGAGGTGTCCCCCAATATCTACTTCTTGAAATCGCCCAATCTTTTAAGTTGTCAAGCCAGTTTCCAAATCTCTTTTCTCCAACATAATCTGGATACCATTCAACCGTATTATTTGCAGCAATTAATTCATCTTTAATTTTTGTTGTTTCGATATACCAACTAGGCTTTCCATAATAAAGCAGTGGTGTTTTACATCTCCAACAATGAGGATAATTATGCTCAACTCTTTGCTTTTTATAAAGTTTTCCCTCTTCCCTTAAATACATAATAATGTCAGGGTCTGCATCCATAACGAATTTACCCTCCCATGGAGTCATAAAGTATTTTCCGTCTTCCCCTACAGGATTTAACACACAAAGGCCATATTTTCTACCTAAATTATAGTCATCTTCCCCAAAGGCAGGAGCAATATGAACAATCCCTGTTCCGTCTTCCATAGTAACAAAGTCCCCTATAGTTACCATAAAAGCTTTTTCTCCTTGTTTTGGTTTTACAAATGGCATTAACTGCTCGTACTCAATTCCCTCTAAAGTCCCTCCTTTAAAAGTTTCTAATATTTCATACTCCCCTTTTAATACCTTATCAACTAAAGCTTTAGCTAAAATATATACTTTATCATTTTCTTTTACTCTAACATAATCTGCATCTTTGTTTACAGCAAGGGCAACATTAGAACAAAGTGTCCAAGGAGTCGTTGTCCAAGCAAGGAAGTACTCCTCTTTATCTTTTCTTTTTATCTCAACAACAACTGTGTCTGTTTTAATATTTTGATACCCTTGTGATACTTCGTGAGAAGCAAGCCCTGTTCCACAACGAGGGCAATAAGGAAGTATTTTATGTCCTTCATAAATCAGCCCTTTTTTGAAAAACTCATTTAAAATCCACCAAACACTTTCAATATAGTTATTATCTAAAGTAATATAAGGGTTTTCTAAATCTACAAAATAAGCCATTCTATCTGTCATGTCTGCCCACATAGATTCATAAGTAAAGACACTTTCCTTACATTTTTTATTAAATTTATCAATCCCGTATTTTTCGATATCTCCCTTACCACTCATGTTTAGAGTTTTTTCAACCTCTATTTCAACAGGAAGCCCATGGGTATCCCACCCAGCTTTTCTATATACTTGATACCCTTGCATAGTTTTTAGCTTACAAACACTATCTTTTAGAGTTCTAGCGATAACATGGTGAATTCCCGGCTTTCCATTAGCTGTTGGAGGGCCTTCGAAAAATACATACTTTTCCTGCCCCTGTCTTATCTCAATAGATCTTTTTAAAATATCTATTTCTTTCCACCTTTTGCTGATTTGTGCTTCTTTTTCCTTAACGCTCTTATTTCCTAATTCTTCAAATATCATTTTTTTTCTCCTTCAATATAAAAAATCCCTTTTAAGAAAATCTTAAAAGGGACGAATTTTTCCGCGGTACCACCCTAATTGAAGTTATTACTTCCACCTTAATTGTAAAGTTTTAACCCGCTTAGGGAAAGAAGCTAATATTATTTCGCCTCTTCAGTTCAAAAGTGATTTTCCTAAAATAAATCTTGTATAGTAGCCTCACACCATACACTACCTCGCTTAACACTTAATTTAATAGTACTGTCTTTATCATTACTTTTATAAATACTTAAAATTAATTTTATATTTTTATCCTTCTTATGTCAATACTTTTTTACTAAAGATACTAGTTTTTTACTTAGGGGTTTATTTTTGTTTTTTATTTATAAAAAATATTCCCCTCACAAAGTAAAAGTTTTTGAATAAAATAATAAATGAAGAAATAAAAATATATAAAGACATATCATTATTTTCTAAAATATAAAAAGTAAATTAAAAAATTCTACTATATCTCTAATGTAAGTATATTTTTTTAAAAAATTACAAAAGAAAGGAGAAAAATATGACAGATGTATATATATCCCCCTCGGTTCAACATTTTAATATTGGAGTTGGAGGTTATGGCAGCGAAGAATCTAGAATGAATTTAGTGGCTGACATTTTAGAATATGAGCTAAATAGACACGGTCTTACTACTGCAAGAAATAACCCTGCTATGACTTTAACAGAAGTAGTAGCAGACTCTAACAGTAAAAACCCTACTGTTCATGTTGCCCTACATTCAAATGCCCTTGATGGAACTGCAAGAGGAGCAGAAGTCTACGCCCATAGATTTGGGACAAATAGTGAGATATTAGCAACAGATGTATATGAGGAAATTGAAAAAATCGCCCCTACTCCAGGCCTTGGAGTAAAAGAAGGATATATTCAGTTTAATGGGCAAGGAATGTTTGAGCTTAAAAACACTATATCTCCAGCCATATTAATAGAATACGCCTTTCACGACAATCCAGAAGATGCTACTTTTATTATAGATAATATTTACGAGCTAGGAGTAGCAACAGCAAAGGGAGTTTTAGAGTATTTTGGAATTCCTTATAATGAAGATAGTGAAGAAAATATAACCTTTCTTAAAAATAAATATAATTCTAAATATTTTACCTAGACTATAATAAAAATAAAAAGCTCCTTTCTTTTAACAAAAAGGAGTTTTTTATGGTGTAAATGAAGTATCTTAAATATGTAGAAAGTGCTTATATTACTAATTTATATACATATATATAAACAAAGGATTCTTTGACTTATTACTTAAAAGAAAGGTAATTATCCATTCTTGATAAAAATAGCTAGTAAATCTATTTATAAAAGTAATTTTATAAACAAAAGAAAATTAGTAAAGGCTATTACTTCCTTTATTCTTTTTTTAATACCTCTTTATATTATGAGTACACAGCTTTTAAATCCAAGAGAAATCCTGTCTTATTCTATGCCATATACAAACTCTATTTCTTATAAAAAAACCCCTCTTACCATAGATGATACTATAAAAAAATATCCTCCTTTTGTAGAAGGAGAGATAACCGCTACTTTTGGAATGAGAATACACCCTGTTACAAATAAAGAAGTTATGCATTATGGAATAGATATTGGAACAAGTTGGAGGTGTAATATCCCCTCATTTTTAGATGGAACCATCTTAGAAACTGGAGTTCACCAAGGTTATGGAAATTATATTTTAATAAAACACAATGAAAGTCTTTATTCTTTTTACGCTCATTTATCAAAAATATTAGTCAAAGAAGGGGACATTATCAAAAAAGGGGAAACTATTGGCCTTGAGGGAGGGGACCCTATTTATGATGAAAACCCAGGAATTTCAACAGGGCACCACCTCCATTTTGAAATTAGAACATCCATAGACCCTCTAAGTGCAGTAGACCCATTATTATACCTAGACTACTGAAAAAAATAAAAAAATATATAATAACCCTTGACTTATTTGTGTGCATATAATATAATATCACTTGTCTTAAAAATGGTCGCATAGCTCAGCTGGGAGAGCACCTGCCTTACAAGCAGGGGGTCATAGGT
>CAYJAA010000084.1:0-4321 GCA_964368185.1 uncultured Lachnospiraceae bacterium
CCCTTGAAAAATTTCTCCTCCTCCACTCGGAGCCCTTGAAATACTTGTAGTTGGAACAAAACCGACTACATCTAAAACTACTATCCCATTATAAACAAGATAATTTAGCCCATCATTAATATATAACTTTCCTTCAAAAACAAAAGATGTAGACCCTCTGTCATTCATACCCTCATACAAAATATCCATATCTATTACACTTTGATAACTAGGGTAATTACTCCACAAATAAAGACTGTTTTTATCGTGAATAAGTACACTAGCTCCTATGTGGTGAATTCCATTAATCTTAACACCCTCACAAATAAGAGTATACCCCATCCTTGTTGTGATACATTCCCCTTCAATATCACTACTATAATCTTTGTACATATTTACGCTATCAGGAGATCTTGAAATATCTACCTTAGAAGGCTCATTATAAAAATCAACCCCTTTAAACTTATCATAAGTTCTTTTAATAAGTGTAGTCATAACTACTCTCCACTACAATAACCGGATTAATTTTATTCATCCCTTTTACAATATTCATTCTTTGTATATACCTACTTTCAAAAGCTTTATAATCTGCTGAAGGGTCTGTTTTTAAAATATCTGAAACTACAATGTAGGGAATACACATCAAATATTCATCTGGTAAATCAATTATCATCTCTTCATCTGTGTCCTCTGTTATATATTCAGGATAAGCTATATATTCTAAAACAAAACTTAAACTTGAAGTATCTTTTACATAAAGCTTCTTTCCTATAAAAAAGAAATCTATAACATCTGGTTTTAATTGATGAGTTTTATAAAAATTATAAAAATTAAGGGGCATATCATAAACAAAATATCCATTAATACTCTGGGTTTGATAGGGTGTAAAAGTTTTATAAATAGGAGATATTAAAAATAAGTCGTACTGAGCTTGATTAATTAATATATTTAAATTATCCCTTATATCTTCATCATTAGTAAAAAAAGGATTTTCTTTTATATATTCATCTAACAAAGCAAGGGTTGCTTTTTTTATCTCTTTTAACTTCATTTAAAAAGTAGGGGTTTTTTTTAAAAACCCCTTCTCCTTTCTAAGGTAGCAAAACACAAGCAGCCTTAATGTCTGTGCTTTCCCCTTCAATAATAAATACACCATCATTATAAAATGGCAAACTTTCAATTACTACACAATAACTACCCCCTGCTTCAATACTTACAGATATATCTTCTATACTACCAAAAGTATTCCCTTTTAATATTTTCGCTACTTTTGCTGCTGTAGCATGATCATTTTTAATCATTATTAATAACCTATCTGCATTAACAGCAGAACTAATAACCCCATACTTCCCTGCCCCAATAGATGTATCCGAAGCTACTGGAAGAAAATCTGGCATTATACTAAACTCATTTGAACCTATTTTTTTTATATTTATATTTGTTGCTGACATTTTTTCTCTCTCCTTATCCTAAGCTTTTTTAACTTGCATACAAATAACTTGTTCTGGTCTTACCACTTTTGTACCAAAAACATCTAAACCTTTCATAGCTTCCCCGAAATGTTTTTCAGGGACAAAGGTTTTAAGATCGTTAATTTGCCCTACAAAAGCAATCCCTTGCTTTGTTCTAAGACACATATTGTCATAAGTTCCTGTATTGTAAATATTATTAGATATTTTTACCTTAGCACCGTTGTAATGACCTAAAATACCACTAGCAATTAACTTTGAGTTGTCAGTGTCTGATTGAACAACATACTCCTTAAAAAGGTTATAAAACCAAGGTGTGAAAACAAGCTCTGTAGGAGTTGTAATATGTACCCCATTGTCCCATAAGTTTTCAAAAGCTTGATTTACAACACTAAGAGCTTCACTTGCAGTAGAAATAACACTAGAAGTAGTAAGCTTTGTACCATCCCCTATTGTTTTTGCAATAGCTGTATCTCTAGACTGAGCCAGTGCATCTTTAGCCGACATAAGATAAGCGCTCATAAGTCCTGGAACACTTTGTGCTTCATTAATTTTTCCAATCATAAATGAAAAGGCTTTATAGTGGTCAATATCTAGAAATTGATTAAAATCCTTCATCTTCTCCACTGTAATACCAAGCTCATCATCATAATCCGCTATAGTCGGAGTAGGTATTCCCGTAATTTGAACCTTTGATCCTTTTTTAACTTCTCCCTCATATTCTCTATGGCAAAATTCCTCAAAAACAGTAAATTTACCAAGTTCTCTTTGTATGAAATTACTCCATACTGTAATATTTGCATTCATTGACATTTTATTATATCCTCTCTTTTTTTAAATTTATCTCCATTTTGTCATTGAATCCATAACTAAATCTATTAGTTTTGGATTTTTCTTATAGTCTGCATCTGTAAACCTAGAAGCTTCTTCCTTTGAATAAAAATCTTTTTTATTATTCAAACTCTTTTCTTTTAACTGTCCAACTGGTTTAACTTGGGCAATTTCCTCTTTGTTTACTTGTTTGTAAAATTTGTAAATATCTACAAGCCCCATATCTGTCCTACATCTTTTTGCAAAGTTGATAAAGTCCTCATCCTCTAAAATAGATATATCAACTCCAAGTTTTGATAATTCCTTACTCCCATCATTCATCGCAACTCGCATCCCAATAATATCTTTAATTGTCTTTTCTTTTACACTAAGTTCTTTTTTCTTTGAAAGTTCATCTAAAACTTCCATCATCTCTTCCATACCTGAGGCGATAATTTCCTCAGCATAGGCTCTACCTAGTATTATCTCATCTCTTTCGGTAAGACTATTTTGAGAACTTGGGAAATTAAGTCCTTGATCTTTATAGAACTTTTGTAAAAATCCCTTTAAATCTTCAACTTCCTTAATTCCCGTTACATGACTTAAGGTCTCATAAATATTTTTGTATTTGTCTATCTCTTTTTGAGACTTTCTCTCTTGCCTTGATAGTCTGGCTTGTAACATTCTGTCTACTTCTTCTTGAGAAAAGCTTTGTAAACCTTCTTTTTCTTGATCAAATTCCTCTTTTAATAATTGATCTTCTAGCTTTATATTTTCCATTTTTTCCTCCTTTTAAAGTCTGTATGACTATTTTTCTTACCAACTATTTAAAGTCTAATTGTCTGACTTTTTCCAACTGTTTATAGTCTAATTGTCTGACTTTTACTCTCCTCCTTATTTTGGAATACTCTTTTGAGCGTCTATATCTTCTTCTATAGGCTGATTTGGATTTGTTTTAGGAGCTTCGTTTAAAGGAGTATTATTTTCACTAGTATTTTTCATATTCATATTACCTGCCTCATTACCTCCTTTAAGAGGCATATTACCTCCCTCACTACCTCCTAAATTCATATGAGGGCCACCCATCTTCTCCTTAATTTGATTCATTAACTTAGAATTTAAGTTGTTAGCCTTGTTCATTGTTTCATTAATAAGCTTTTGATTATCCTCTCTTTGTTTAAGAATTTGCTGTAAAACAACTTTAGGCATAATGGCATTTTCAGGAATGAATTTTGCGTATTCCTCAAAGCTAATAAATTTACCCTTAAGTAACTGCTCCATAGAAGCTTCCCTAGCAAATTTGTCATAAGCAGAATTAGGGGTAACATCTATTTTTATACTAGGCTTCATTTTCTTAAGCTGACTTTTCTTAACTGTAAAAGTCTTGTGATTTACAATACCTTTTTCGTCTAATACCTCTTCTAAGAGAGTTTTACCTTTTTCGTCTGTATAAACCTGCCACATATTAAAAATAATTTTTCCTACTTGCTCTAAAAAGTCTTGATAATTAAGAAGCTGTTCGTTTAAAGGTTGCTTACTAGCCTCTTGGACTGCTAAAATAGCTTTCCCACTGGCTTTTTCAACATCAATATTTCCCATTACAGACTCTGATGCATTTAATAAATCCCTTGTTATTTGCAGTAGCTCATTTTGAATAATACTTGCGTCTTGACTCATTGGAGCAGGGTTTAAATAAGTAATAGCATTCCTTACATCATCAGGGCTACTTACCTCAATCACCGTCCCAACCTTGTTAATCATGTCCTTATTAGCAATATTTCTATTGATAATAACCTTAGAAAAAGCTGTTTGCATTAATGAGGCAAGCCTTCTATTAGCATTTTTATTTAGCTCCACTTGATTTGAAATAACCCCCTCTACATCTCCTCTACCCCTAGCACTCCCTGTCTCCTCCTCCCATACAAAATGAGCAAGAGGATAATAATCAAGTCCTGTATTAAAATCTTCTTCATATACAACATACTTTGTTGACTTCTTACAATAAACTTTCCCATCTTTTTTATATAGCTTTATTAAACAAGTCACCATATTGTCTACTTCTT
>CAYJAA010000085.1:0-4249 GCA_964368185.1 uncultured Lachnospiraceae bacterium
CTTTTTTATCTCCCCTTATTTTATCTTTTACATAAAGTTTTCCTTCTTCATCAAAGGAAATTAAAGGTCTAATATTTAAAGCCGAGGCAACATTCCCTGCTGTTTTTGAAAGTCTACCACCTCTAACAAGGTATGTTAAGTCTTCTACAAAAATATAAGTTTTTGCGATACTAGATAAATATTCTCCTCTTTTTAGAAGCTTTTCAAAGCTTATACCCTCTAAAGATTTTTTAGCTATATCTATTACTATAGCTGCATATCCTACAGAAGCACATTTTGAGTCAATACAAGCACAAACCCAATTTGGATACTCTTCTTTTATCTCACTTAGTGCTAGTAAACTAGTATTAAATGTTCCTGAAATACCACTGGAAAATCCAATGTAAATCATAGGAGTGTTTTCTTTTGCATATTTTTCAAATGTTTCTTTATATTCAATATATGGACATTGGCTTGTTGTATAAACAGTTCCACTCATCATATTTGAATATAACTGTTTTGAAGTTATATCAAGGCTGTCTTTATATTCTTTATCATTTAAAACTACTCTTAAATAAAGTAGCTCTATATCTAATTTACTTAAAATGTCCTTATTTAAATCGCATCCACTGTCTGCAACAATTTTTACTTTGTTCATATTTCTATCTCCTTATAAATCCATAAAAAACAATAATTATTTTAGCATATTATTATAGAATAGTTAAGAATTTTAATCTCTTTTTAAGAAAAGGTGTTATATAAAAGTATATAGAAGTATAAGGATGTTTTTTTAATATGGGAAAAAAATAATTTCTCTGGGCTTAAAAAATATCATACAAACTGATAAATTTCATAAAGAGTATTGATTTTATAAAATACACAAGATTTTTACTGTGCTTTTATAGGAATAAGTATAAGGGAATAATATATCTATTGATATTTTTTTTAATTTGTAATATTATAGTATAAATATAGGCGATTTTAGGAGGGAGAAGCTATGAGTGATAAATCAAAGGATAATATTGAAAATGATAAGCTTGATAGATATAATATCAAACCTTTATATGAGCAGTTGACAGATAAAATTTCAAGAGATATTGAAAGAGGTGAATTATCTTATGGTCATAAAATACATTCAGAAATGGAAATGCCAGAAAAATATGCCATTAGTAGGATGACAGCTAGCAAGGCTGAGATTATTTAGTAAATATGGGTATTGTTGTAAGAAAGCCGGGAAAGGGAAGTTTTGTACATAAATCTGTAAGATCTCAAGTCCCTTTTTCCTCTATGTATAGTTTTAGTGGATGGGTGAGTAAGTTAGGACATAAAGTCACTACAAAAATATTAAAAAAAGAAATTATTTCAGATGTTCCTAGTGAAATTAAAGAGAAGCTACATCTAGGGGAAAAAGATAAGGTGTTTTACTTAGAAAGATTAAGATTTATGGATGATAAACCTGTATCGATTCAAGCAAATTATATAAATTATAGCTTGACAAAAGATATTATGGATATAAATTTAGTAAGTAAACCTCTTGGAGTTATTTTTTATGAAAATTTTTCTATTGAAACAGGTTATGCTAAAGATATTGTAAGTGTAAGCACTGCAAAAGAAGATATTGCAAAAATTTTAAATGTAAAAAAAGGTTGTCCTCTTTTGGAATTGAAAGGAGTAACTTATACAGTTGATGATATTCCTTATAAATACACAAAGGCAATTTATAATGGGAATATTTTTGAATTTAATGTGTATTCTGACAAAGATAATATGGCGGATTTAGGAATTAAATAAGTTAAAAAATAAAAGTGTGTTGTTATACTTTTATTTTTTTTGAAAAAACTATTGACAAATTTTAATATATACAATAATATACAAGTATATACATTAACATATATATAAATACATCTCGTCAGAATATAATATATGTTAAATTTATTTAAGGAGAATAATTATGGAAAATATTTTAGCTCAACTTAAGATTTTTACAGATTTTGCACTAGGTCTTGGTAATATGGTATTGCTACCAATTATCATATTTTTACTGTCAGTATTATGGTTTAAAGTAAAAGCATCCCAAGCTTTTAATTGTGCTCTTAAAATTGGTATGGGATATGTTGCTATTTCCCTTGTAACAAACTACTTTTCAGCAGAAGTAGGTGGTGTTATACAAGCTATGGTAACTAGATTTGATTTAGCAACAACGACTTTAGATATAGGAACTGCAGGTAGTAAATTTGTTGCTTTTGGAACACCTGTTGCTTTACTTTACATACCACTAGCCTTAATTACAAATCTTGTACTTCTAATGGTAAAAGGAACGAAAACATTAAATTTAGATATTTGGAATTTTTGGCATTTAACTTTTGCAGGAGGACTTGTATATGGTGTGAGCGGTAGCGTTGTGATGGGGTGTATCGCAGTTGTAGTATTTGCAGCTCTTATGCTTGTAGTAGCAGATAAAACTCAAAAACTTGTTGCAGATTATTATGAATTACCAGGTATTAGTATTCCTCATGGAACTACTCAAGGATTTGCTTTACTTGGTTGGCCAATTGCAAAACTAATTGATAAAATTCCTGGAATTAACAAAATTGATCTTACAGCTCAAACTATTGAGAAAAAACTTGGTGTTTTAGGAAATACCCCTGTTATTGGGATGCTAATGGCAATTGTTTTTTCTCTTTTGGCAGGAAACCCTATCAATCTTACTCTTCAAGTTGGAGTTAAAACAGCAACTATATTTTACTTGATTCCAAAAATGTGTGGTATTTTAGTAGAAGGTCTTCTTCCGATTGCAGATGCAGCAAAAGAAATGTTTACAAAAAAATATGGAAAAGACAGAGAAATCTTCATTGGACTAGATTCTGCATTACTACTTGGAGACAATGCGGTTATGGCAGTGGCTATGATATTAATGCCTATTTCAATAGTGTTAGCATTAACGCTTCCAGGAAATACTTTCTTACCCTTTACAGACTTTGCATTATTCCCATTCCTATTTGCTTTAGTAGTACCTATGTGTAATGGAAATATATTTAAATCAGTAATCGTGGGTACTATTCTTATGGTATTTGGATTATATTCAGCTACATACTTAGCACCTGTATTTACAGATATGGCTATTTTAGGGGGATATGAAGGGCAAGCAGGTCAGTTAGTAAGTTCCTGTCTTGATAGTGCTGTTCCACTAAATTCATTCTTTGTGTGGATAGCTAGCTTATTTTAATATTTTTTAGGTATGACTATCTTTTATATGGTAGTCATACCTAGTATCAATATTTATAAAACAAGAAATAATTCTATGAAGAAATTAAAAATCTGGCGAGATAAACCAAGTTAATGTAAATTGCTTTTAAGGTATTACATAGCTAAAGATATGCTAAGTAGGAATGAAAGAAAGGGACGGTAATATGGATATTAAAAATTTTGATAAAGCTTTTTTATGGAAAGTTTTAAAGGAAATGATTCATATAAGAGAATTTGAATTAATGGTAAATGAATATTTTATGAGGGGAGCTATTCCTGGAACTATACATTTATCTCACTATCAAGAGGCTGTACCAGTTGGAGTTGTAAATGCGATGAAAAAGGAAGATTTTTTATTCCCAACTCATAGAAGTCATGGGCATGCGCTTGCAAAAGGGATGGATTCTTATAGCTTGTTTTGTGAATTGTTTGCTAAGGCTGATGGGTGTTGTGCAGGCAAGGGAGGGTCAATTCATTTAGCAGATATTTCAATTGGGCTAATGCCTACAAATCCAATTGTAGGTTCTGCTATTCCAGTAGCAGCTGGGGTTGCAATGGAATCAAAAATGAAGGGTAGAGATTTGATAGCGGTTGCGATGTTTGGAGATGGGGCAATTAACACAGCACCTTTCCATGAAGGAGTGAATTTAGCGGCGGTTCTTGATCTACCATTATTATTGCTTTGTGAAAATAATCAATACGCAATTTCCACAAAGGCAAGTGATTCTTCAAGACTTGAAAAGTTATCAGATAGAGCAAAAGGATATAATATTCCTGGTATAACAGTGGATGGAAATGATGTCCTTGCTGTTTACTCTGCAGCAAAAGAATGTATAGAAAAAATCCGTAGTGGCAAGGGTCCAATTATGCTAGAGTGTGTAACTTATCGTATAGGAGGGCACAAAAGAGATGATGCTGCGGGGTATAGACCAAAGGAAGAAGTTGAGTATAGGAGACAAAAACATCCAATTAAGAAACTAAAAACAGAAAAAATGGAAAATCAAATTTTTACGGAAGAAGAAAT
>CAYJAA010000086.1:0-4088 GCA_964368185.1 uncultured Lachnospiraceae bacterium
TCTTTGCTAACCTGCTTTTCTTTTTACTCAATTATTACTTTAGTTTTAGTTTGTGTTTTATAAAGCATTTTACTATAAAAAACACTATAAATATTTTATATAGTATTATATCACAATTCTTCCCTTTTTATTGGGGTATTTATACATTTCTTTTAAGGAGATTATATATTTATAGTTGTTTATATAAATGAAAAATTTTTAAGTATATTATCTTTTATAAATCATTGCTATTATATAAAAAAGCGAGTAAAATATTTATAAAAATATTTGCAAGAGGTAATTATGAACAAAAAAATATATATTATAGGCCTTGGACTAAATGGAATAGAAGATCTTACATTAAAATCTTATAAAAAAATAAAAGAAGTTGATAAAGTCTATTTAAGAACAAAATTTCATCCAGGGGTAGAGATGTTTGAAAAGGAAAATATCTCTTATGAAAGCTTTGATGATTTATATGAAAAAAGTGAGGATTTTTCTACTCTTTATACAGATATTGCAAATAAAGTGTTAGAGGCACCTTTTGAAAAGATAGCATATATAGTTCCAGGGAGTAGCGTTTATGCTGAAAAGTCTGCTCTTTTGATAGCCAATAATGAAAAGGGGATAGAGGTAGAAATTATAAATGGGGTTAGTTTTGTGGAAGGGGTGTTTTCCCTTCTTAAAGTTGACGCTTTAGAAAGGGGATATACATTAATTGATGGACTATCCCTAGATACTCAACAGCCAAACCCTAAGTCATATACTATTATATGTCAAGTGTATAACTCTTTTATCGCCTCAGATGTTAAGCTTAAACTATTAGACTATTATAGTGAAGACACAAAGATTTATCTTATAAATGCTGCTGGTAGTGATAAGGCTATGATAGATGAAATTTCTCTTTGCCACCTAGATAGATACGAAAAAATAGATTATTTATCTACAATTGTAATTGCTCCTGTT
Organism: uncultured Lachnospiraceae bacterium; assembly: GCA_964368185.1. Taxonomy (GTDB): domain Bacteria; phylum Bacillota; class Clostridia; order Eubacteriales; family Anaerofustaceae; genus CAYJAA01. The sequence goes on from CAYJAA010000086.1 coordinate 946, forward strand.
TCTTATCTTAATAGCCTTGGGAGTATGGACTCATTTTACGAGTTATTAACCCATTTAAGGTCAGAAGATGGCTGTCCTTGGGATAGGGAGCAGACAAGTGATAGCTTATGCGCTTATTTAATAGAGGAATGTTATGAGGTTGTAAATGCTGTGGAGTTAGATGATGAGTATGAGCTTTTAGAGGAGCTTGGAGATGTTCTTTTAAATATAGTGATGCACATTATCATTGCAAAGGAAGAAAATAAGTTTGACTTAAGAGATGTTATAAAAGAAGTTAGCGAGAAAATGATTAATAGGCATCCTCATGTGTTTATGGAAAATAAAGAGGATATTATTCATAGCGAAAAGCTTTGGAATGATATAAAAGATAATGAGAAAAGTTTAAAAAATACTAAAGACAGGCTAGAGGGAATAGCTGTAAGCCTTCCTTCTCTTATATATTCACAAAAAATAAATAAAAAAATAAAAGAAAATATCTCAAAAGAAGAGATAATTAAGAGTATTTTAGCGGCAGTTAATGAGCTAAGCTTTGAAGAAAATGAGGAAAATCTTTATAATAGCCTTGGAGATATTTTATTTAAGTTAACAAAATTAGCTGATATTTTAAAGCTAAATAGTGAAGAAGCCTTAAAGAAATACTCTAAAGAGTTTATCAGGAAGGTGTAAAAGCAGAAATATTATATAAAATTAGGGTAAATAAAGGGTTTTGTTAAAAAAATTATTAAAAAATTTAAAAAAAAGTTGATTAATTGATTTTTTTTGATACAATAAAGTAAGCGGTGTATTTATCGTAAATAAAAGACTATTTGGAGGAACAAATGAATAAATCAGAATTAATAAATTCTTTAAGCGAAAAAACAGGATTATCAAAAAAAGATAGCGACAAATTTTTAAGCGCTTTTATTGAGTCTATTACAGAAACATTAATCGAAGGGGAAAAAATATCTTTAGTTGGATTTGGAACTTTTGAAGCTAAACAAAGAGCAGCAAGAAAAGGTATCAATCCTCAAACAAAAGCTGAAATCACAATTCCAGCATCAAAATCTCCTAGCTTCAAAGCTGGTAAAGCATTAAAAGATGCACTAAACAAATAGAGTGTAAAAATATTTTATATAAAAATAAAAGACCATTTAAGGTCTTTTATTTTTTTTACTATTTAATTATCAAAAAAATAAATAATTTTCCCCTCAGAAGAATTTATAACTCTAAGGTTATAATCTCTATTACATTTTTCACACTCACTATGTTCCCTAGCACAACCACAACCATTTGTATTTTCATAGTAGTTATTCCCTACTGTAAAAGTATCTTCTATTTCATTATCTTCCCAACAATCACAATCGTTTATATTACAACTCATTTTATCACCTTCTATATAAATATTACTTACGGTATTATTATATGAAAGATTTTTAAAATGGTGAATGAATTTTATTTTAAGATAAGGGGCTGATTATGTCTAATGTCTGATTCAGCATCTATATTATTATTTTTTAATATGCTATCAACGCAAAGGTGATTTTTCTTTCCTATCTCCCAAAGGCTTTCGTTTTTATCTTTATAATATACTTTTATATAAGAGTTGTTTTGATTAGTATCAAGGGACTCCTCTCCTTGTTTAATGTCTACTACTTGACTTAAAACTTTATTTGATATTTTATGGCCTTTAATTCCTAAAGACACTTTTACTATCATTTCATTTTTCTCAGTTTCATAACTTATATCTTCTATATAACATTTTAAGAATACTGATTGATTATCTAAAAGATCTAAATCAAGTTGTGTGTTAAAGGAAAGTTTTATTACCTCACCAGTGATTATTTTTTCACTGTCTATAAAGCACATAACATTACACAAAACATCTCCACTAACTATAGGCTGTTCTAAGGAGGTATCAATGGAGTAAGTGATTAGCTGACTACCTCCTATAACCCCTCCATAATTTTCATTATTAGGGCTTTTAATCTTTTGAGTTAACTTTATTGATGTATCAAATGGATCACATATATAAGTCGCCTTACAGTTTTCTATTATAGGGGTTTTTATAGGCTCTAAACTATAAGCATCTTTTATTATTTCAGTTTCATTATCACAAGAAATAAAAGTATTTGAAACAAGATTTAAATTTATTTCAATATAAGAATTTTCACTATCGTAGTAATAAGAACAAAGAATTTCATTAATAACACAATCAATATCATAATAATCACATTTCATATTTGGGCTTTTTTCTATGAAGTGGTTAATTGGATATGTAGCGCTTAAAACTTTGTATTCACTTTCATCTTCTTTATTAATTTCATAAAGTATATCAATAACTAGATTTGCATTATATAAAATCCCAACATTAGAAGCATTTGTGGAAACATTTCTTAAGTTTGCACAGGTGTTTAGTATACGAATATCATCATATAAAGGGATATCTTTTTTGAAAATATAATCTTGTGAAGAAATTATAGTATCAAAATTACAGTAATGTTCCTTCTCTTTTTGGGTCTCTAAGGGTAAATTACAATTATCACTATTTATAAAAAGATTAGGTTTGTTTTCTATATAATTACATTCTAAAGATATATCAAGAGTAGTTTCTACTCTTCTTTTTTTGATAATTTCATAACTACTTTTTGTTATTGTTGGGGTTATATGAAAAATGCAATAATCCTTTTCATAACTACCTAAATCACAACTAAAGCTAAAGGTCTCCTTAAGAGGGAATATTTTATCATTTTCTCCCATGTAGCATATTGAGATTATTACTTCTCCTTTTGCTATATAGTGATCAGACTTTTTAAGTATTTGGGTTATGCAAATGTCACTACTGAAAAGTAAAACCTCTTCTATATTACTCATATTATCCTCTATTTTAATCGTCTCAAAGATTTCTAAGGATTTTAAAATTTGTTCTTTGAATACCCCTAGTGTAATTTCGTCCTTTACTAATTCTACTCCCATATCTTTACCTCCATATTTTATTAACCATTCCTTTTATATATTTATGCTTTTTATTTATAAAAATGACTGTTTAAGAAAATATTTTTTATGGATTTATATTTTCACCTTTTATATAAGTAACTATTCTATGACAAGAAGAATACTATATGAAGAAGAAATAATATAAAAAATATATAAATAGAAAATATAGG
>CAYJAA010000087.1:0-3738 GCA_964368185.1 uncultured Lachnospiraceae bacterium
CAAAGGCCATGAGCTTGCCCTTTGTTGTGGTAGGGGTCTTGCCCTATAATGCAAACAAGAGTGTTTTCATAGCTAGTATATTTAAAAGCGTTATAAATATCATATTTGTCTGGGTATACAGTATAATTTTTGTATTCCTCTATTAGCTTTTTTCTTATTTCTTTGTAATAAGCACTATTAAATTCTTCTTTTAAAATATCGTCCCAGTCATTGTTTATTTTAACAGGCATTTTAACAAGCTTGGTGTCTACATAAATGTAGACACCAAAATCTCCTTTTTATTTATTTCATTTCGATTTTATGAAATATTTTTTTCCCTTTTTTAATAACGATGAAATCATCATTAAAGATATCTTCTTTTACTAGGTAGTTGATATCACTGATTTTATTATTATCAATACTGATACCCCCTTGAGTAACTAGTCTTCTAGCTTCACTTTTAGAAGAGGCAAGATTTGTGTTTACAAGTAAGGATAAAATATCTATCCCCTCACTAAATGAGCTCTTGTCCATAGTAGAGCTTGGCATATTTTCACTAGAACCAGCCCCTGTAAAAACATCCTTTGCAGTTTTCTCACAAAGAGCTGCTTCTTCCTTACCATGGATTAATTTTGTTACTTCATAAGCTAAAACAGCTTTTGCCTTGTTAATTTCGCTACCTTCTACATTTGTTAATTTTTCTACTTCCTCCATTGGGATAAAGGTCAGTAAAGATAAACATTTTTTAACATCTGCGTCGTTAATATTTCTCCAGTATTGGTAAAATTCATAAGGGGAGGTTTTTTCTTTGTCAAGCCACAAAGCGCCCTTTTCGGTTTTCCCCATTTTGTTTCCTTCGCTATTTACAAGTAGCTTAAATGTCATACCATAAGCGCTTTTTCCTGTTTTTCTTCTAATTAAATCAACTCCACCAATGATATTAGACCACTGATCGTTTCCACCAAATTGCATCTTACAATCATACTTTTCATTTAACTTTAAAAAGTCATAAGACTGCATAATCATATAGTTAAACTCTAAAAATGTTAAGCCTTTTTCCATTCTATTTTTATAACAGTCTGCTGTTAGCATTCTATTTACTGAAAAACAAGCTCCAACATCCCTTAAAAAGTCGATGTAATTTAATTTTAGTAACCAGTCTGCGTTATTTACCATCATTGCTTTATCATCACTAAAATCTAAAAACTTTTTAAAAACCTTTTTAAATTGGTTAGCATTATTTTAAATATATTCTTTTGTTAACATCTTTCTCATATCTGTTTTTCCAGAAGGGTCTCCTACCATAGTAGTTCCTCCCCCTAAAAGAGCAATTGGTCTATGTCCATGTTTTTGTAAATGTGTCATAACCATAATTTGTATGAAATGACCTACATGTAAGCTGTCTGCTGTTGGGTCAAAACCTATATAGAAAGTTACTTTTTCATTTTTTAGTAAATCCTTTATTTCTTCTTCGTGGGTTAGTTGTTCAATAAACCCTCTTTCTTCTAATACATCATATACACTTTTATTTTTTTCCATTTTTTTTCTCCTCCTAAAATAAAAAAATCTCGCTTCCTGAAAGGAACGAGATTATCGTGGTACCATCCTAATTTAAGTATAAAAAAATATACTCCTTAATTTGAATAACGGCTCATCACCGGGCATAAAGCCAAGCTCAAAAGTTGTAATTCATAAATAAGATTGTATGTTTTCCACCAAACAACATATCTCTATTTTTCAAAACTTATTTACTATAATAGTCTTTATCATCGCTTTTTATTTATATATTTACTTGATTTTAGTTATCATACACAATTTTTAAAAAAATGTCAATATACACTTTTTAAAATAAAAAAATAAAGGCAAAATAGAAAAAGAAAGTTTTATAAAGTTTTTAATCTCAGTAAAAAAATCTTTTAAAGGTTAAGAAGGGTTTTACTTAAGTGTGGTTATATAAATAAATGTCAGATATTAACATATATTTACTTTTTTTTTAAAGATTAAGGTGTTTTAATATTTACTTAGGTATGGTATAATTTTAAAAGTTACAAAAAATGAATTTGAGGGATTAAAAGTGACAAATTTAACTAATATAATTTATATTTCAACATTGTTATTTTCTATAAGTATTTTTGCTATTATTTTATTATATGGATTTATCAAAAAAGCCAAAAAAAAAGCGATTGTTAATATTCACCTTAAAAAGGTAACTATGATCGAAAATAAAATCCGCCCGATATTTAAATCTTTAGACAGTGATGTAATGCCTTTAGACAAAGATAAAGAATACATATCAAGGAAACTAAGTACAGGAGATAAGAATACTTACTATTACTATTTAAATCTATTTTATGCTTTAAATAATAGAAAAAGGGAGTATTTACTTAAAAGATTTATTGAAGACTTAAATCTTACAAATCCAAAAGAGTTGTTTATAGAAGAAAAAGAGTTTTCCTTTGAACTTGAAAATAATATAAAAATTCTTTCTATATATGCGACAGACAAAGAGTTAATTAGTGATTATTTTATATCACAACTTACAAACTCATCTAAAAGGATTAGAACCTTAGCGTTTTTTTCTATTAGTAGGATGGGAGTAATTGAAAAACTTTGTAGCGCTTTAGAGGAGATTTATATTACAAACAAAGGAAAATATTATTTTGATGATAAAGAAGTGGTTATGGCTATTGAATGTTTTGGTGGTTACAAAAGCTCCCTACATTTAAGACTGGAAGACTTACTTATTACAGGTAATAACGAAAGACTAAAAAAAGTTTTAGCCTCTTATTTTAAGGAAGCAGAGTAAAGGAGATAGGTATGGAAAGTTTAATATATTATTCAGTAGTTATTATTGTGGCATTTACTTTTGTATACTCCCTTCTTAGACTTATTTATTATAGCTATTACACTTTGGTAAATATTTATAATGAAAATAAATCACCTCAAAATCAGTATTTACTAAATGCTAGAGAATATGGGTATAAACCTATATCTATAATTCTTCCTCATTCTAAAGAAACTAACCCCTTTTTTAGAGAAACTTTAGAAAATTTAATACAGCTAGATAATCCTAATTTTGAGATAATTGTGGTTAGTGAAAAAGAGTGTTTTGGAGACATAGAGGAGATAGTAAGGCTTAAAAAAACTCGTAAAACTGGCAGATATTCTTTAAATAAAAATAAAATAATTGGGATTTATAAAGTAGAGGGTGACATTGAAATCACTGTTATATTACAGGAAAATGATAATTTATATGAAAAAATAAATACTGGGATTGATAATTGTAAGTCAGAATTATTTACCCTAATACACAAAGGAGTTAACCTTCATAAAGAAAGTTTAAAAGAAATGTCTATTGATTTTGGAATAGAAGATAACACCTGTGTGGTTATGGGCTCTGTGGAAAAAAGTGACAAGTTTGATTTTAAAAATATAATAGGCTCTTTTTATATAGTAGAAAACATTAAAAAAGAATTTATTCAAAAAAGAATTTTACTTAATAAAGATTTTCTAATCTTTACAAACAAAGATTTCTCTTTATATAACAGAAGCTTTGTTTTAGAAGTTGGTGGATTTAACCCTATGGCTATTCAGCCAAGTTTAGATCTCCTTTATAGGTTAAGAGATAAATTTTCTAATGTGAAATTTTCTGAACAGGCAGTAGCCTATGACAGCTGTGAAATGAAACCTTTTAAAAGGGGAGTAAATAGAGAAGTTATTTATAAAGAGTTTTTTAAAGAAAAAATAACTGATAAAAGT
>CAYJAA010000088.1:0-2705 GCA_964368185.1 uncultured Lachnospiraceae bacterium
TGTTATTTTCAGGGTTTGCAAACTTTAAAAAAGCAAGACGCAGAAGGAAAATAAGAATTCAAATAAAAAGAAGACATAAAATAAATAATAGAAAAAAGTAAAAGGATAAAAAATGAAAGATAAAACACTGAAATCTTTAGAATTTTATAAAGTTATTGATATTATAAAATCTTTCGCCTATTCAAAAAAGGCAAAGGAATATATTAGTGGTATCATTCCTATAGATAACCCATATTTAATAAGGGAAAACCTTAATCAGTTAGATGAGATGTTTCGATATAATATGAAATTTGGCTCTATCCCAATAGGTGGGTATTTGTCTTGTAAAGACATAGCAAAAAGAGCCAGCAAGGGAGGGATTTTATCTAATAGGGAGTTACTTGATGTTAGTAAAAGCCTTAAATGTGCTAAAGAAGTAAAAAACAATGTATTAAATAAATTAAAAGAAGAAAAAGAAGAAGATTTTGAAAATTTACTGAATTATGTAAGAAACATTGAAACTTTAAGTAGCCTTCAAAATGAAATAGAAAGCATTATTATAAGTGAGAGTGAAATTAGTGATAATGCTAGTAGTGAGCTTTCTGCAATTAGGAGAGCTATTAAAAATGCAAATAACAAAGTAAGAGAAAAATTAACCTCTATAATAAGCTCTTCTACATATAAAACTTATTTAAGCGAAAATATTGTTACAATGAGACTAGGCAGGTATGTTGTTCCTGTTAAAAGTGAATATCAAGGAAAAGTTAAAGGAATAATTCATGACACTTCTCAAAGTGGGGCTACTGTTTTTATAGAGCCTGAGGGAGTTGTTGCTTTAAACAACGAAATTAAAAATTTACAACTTATGGAAAAAGATGAAGTAGAGAGAATTTTATATGACTTATCTAACAAAGTTGGAAGTAATTATGATGGAATTTTTCTTAATGAAAATATCCTTGTAAATATAGATGTTCTTTGTGCAAAGAGTAATTTTTCTATAAAATATAATTTAAGTAAGCCAAATATAAGAGAAGATAAAGTTATTGACCTTAAAAAAGCATGGCACATTTTAATTGAAGAGAAAAAAGTTGTTAAAAATGATATTTCCTTAGGTAGAGAATATGGAATGCTTATTATCACAGGGCCAAACACAGGGGGGAAAACTGTTACTCTTAAAACAGTAGGTCTTTGCGCTTTACTTATGCAAAGTGGGATATTTATTCCAGCTATGGAAAATTCATCTATGCCTATATTTAATAAAATATACTGCGATATAGGGGATGAACAAAGTATAATGCAAAACCTAAGTACATTTTCTTCTCATATGACAAATATAATTGATATTATTAATAATGCAGATGATTCTACTCTTATTTTACTAGATGAATTAGGGGCAGGGACTGACCCAGTAGAGGGGAGTGCTATTGCAAGGGGAATATTAGATGATCTTAATGAAAAAGAAGCCCTTGTTTTTGCAACAACTCATTACGCTGAAATTAAAGAATATGCAATTATTAGAAAAGATGTTATTAATGCTAGTATGGAGTTTGATGTATTAACTCTAAGTCCTACTTATAAACTTATGATAGGAATTCCTGGAAAATCAAATGCCTTTGAAATATCTTCTAAGCTTGGACTTTGTCAAAAGATTTTAGATAGGTCAAAAAAATATTTAAGCAGCGAAGATAAAGATTTTGAAGAGCTTAGCGCTGAATTAAATGAAAAAATCAGTATACTTGAAAAAGAAAGAATAGAAAGTAATAAAATATATGAAGAAAATCTAAAAATAAATCAAAGGATAAAAGATAAAGAGGAAACTCTTAAAAAATCCACTGAAAAAATTATGTTAGAAGCTTCACTTAAGGCGAAAAATATAATTAAAGATGCAAAAACAACTTCAAAGGAAATTATTGATAAATTAAATGAAACAAAGGAAATAAGTTCTAGTGTAAGAATTAATAAAAAACTTGAGGAAGAAGTTAAAAAGGCAAAAGAAAGATTTAAAGAAGAAGAACAACTTCTTAATTCATATATTCCAAGCCACGAAATAAAAAAAGTTGATAAATCAATAAGTGATAAAAAAACAGATTTTAAAGTAGTGGATGATGTATATATTAAAAGCTTAGATCAAAAAGCTAGTATTTTATGGTTTGATAATAAAGGCAATGTTTTTATTCAAGCTGGAATTATAAAAACAAAAATTCCTATACAAAATATTGAAAAAACAAAAAATGCTGAAAAAAATACTGAAAAAACAGTGTATAAATTCGCCAATGAAAAATCTAGCGTGATTTCTCCGAAGCTTGATATAAGAGGTTATTATGGAGATGATGCGATTTTAGAAATTGAAAAATATTTAGATGACGCTTTTTTAGCTAACTTAAAACAAGTAACAATTGTTCATGGTAAAGGAACTGGAGTTTTGAAAAAAGTAGTCCATGATGTTGCAAAAAAACATTCAAATGTTAAGTCTTATAGATTTGGAGAATTTAACGAAGGTTCTGATGGGGCTACTATTATTGATTTAAAATAAAATAGATATTTAGGATATAATCATGATAAGAAAAGTAAAAGGTATTGTCATTAAAAGTATGAAATACAAAGAAAGCGATAAAATTATAACTGTTTTTACCAAAGAAGAGGGTAAACTTTCTTTTATTGGAAAAAACCTTTCTAGAGGTAAAAATACCTCCTTTGCTAGCACTTCTATTTTTACTTATTCTCAG
>CAYJAA010000088.1:2715-3733 GCA_964368185.1 uncultured Lachnospiraceae bacterium
TTTATATTATAAGGGCAAAAGCCTACATAATATAAATTCAACAGATTATATTAAAGGGTTTTATGGTTTTGAAAAAGATTTAAATAAAATGGCTATTGCTAGTTATATTTGCGAGCTTATGGATATAACATATGAAAAGGAAATAGAAGACAAACTAGCCTTTTATTTACTTTTACATACTCTAAATATTTTAAATGAATGTAGGGAAGATGTAAGTTATAATATAGCCCTTGCTTTTATGTTAAAACTTCTTGCTATTAATGGGAGCATTCCGCTACTTGACAGTGAGTGTGTAGAGTGTGGGAAGGAAAGTGAGTTTTATTATCTTGATTTTGAAAACGGGGGGCTTATTTGCGAGAACTGTAAAGATAGCTTTATTCATTATAGAAAAATAAGTAAAAATCAGCTTAAATTTATGAAAAACTTACTAGATTATAATTTAAAGGATTTAGAGTTTTATAAAAACAAGGAAATGAAGCTAAAAGATATTGGTTATTTAATTAATATATTTAATGATTATTTTGTATATACTTATGAAAAAAAAACTAACAGCTTTTCTTTTTTATATGATATAATATTCAAAATAGTGTAGAAAGCACTTAAAACGAATTTTATAATATCTTGCATTTATGCAAAAGATAGTATAAAATTCGTTTTAAGTATTTGCGGAGCAAATGACCGAGACTCTGAAAGAGTCGAGGGAAGCGGAGCAAATGAGACAGACTCTGAAAGAGTCGAGGGTGCGAGGCTGTGAAACAGGTGAGGGAAGCGGAGCAAATGAGACAGACTCTGAAAGAGTCGAGGGTGCGAGGCTGTGAAACAGGTGAGGGAAGCGGAGCAAATGAGATAGACTCTGAAAGAGTCGAGGGAAGCGGAGCAAATGAGACAGACTCTGAAAGAGTCGAGGGTGCGGAGCAAATGAGACAGACTCTGAAAGAGTCGAGGGTGCGGAGCAAATGAGATAGACTCTGAAAGAGTCGAGGGTGCGAGGCTGTGAAACAGGTGAGGGAAGCGGAGC
>CAYJAA010000089.1:0-3633 GCA_964368185.1 uncultured Lachnospiraceae bacterium
AGAATATTTCAAGGTAACATCAAAGCTAGAGGATACAAAAAATATCGCAAAGAGTAGTATGAAGCATGGAACAATAAATTATAATTCTAATAATAAATTATTTCATTTTATTAGAATAGATTATATATTTGTCAAAAAAAATAATTTTAATATTACAAATTATAGAGTGGATCCAAGTTATAAATATTTAAACTATCCTATTAGCGATCACTTTCCAGTAATTGTAGATTTTTCTTTGAAAAAGTAGAAAGATATTATGCTAAAAAATCAATATTCCATGAAATATTGATATATAAGTTTTCTTTTATAAGAAAAGAAAATAATTGTTCTTTTGATATCAAAAGAACCAAAAATACGCTTTTTTTGGCAAAACGCTTGTAAAAAGCCTGTTATTTTTTCCGTAAATATTAAGCCGTCCAAAATTCCCTGTGGGAATGTTCGGCTTTGCTTTTTATAAAATAAAAAGCACCATATTTACTACTTATATGCTATTAGTTAATGAGATAGCATAATAAAATTATAGTGAATGTTTTGTTACGATTTGTACTCATAAGAGAAAATATTTATTTGATAAAATAGTAGGGGCGACCCTATGTGGTCGCCCCTTTGCCGACTATGTACTGCCTCCCATAGCAAAAATATTATGAAACATTCTTTATTACGCATATATATTGCAATAAAATACATTTATAAAAACAATAGGCTTTTTACTAGGATTTTGCCAAAAGGGTAGTTCCCTTTATTATGATATTAAAAGAAGAGTTGTTTTTTAATATAGGAATAAATTATAAAAAAATTGATTTTTTTATTCCTTTGTGTTAAAATATTATCGTTAATTGTGCGCCCTTAGCTCAGCTGGATAGAGTGTTTGGCTACGAACCAAAAGGTCGGGGGTTCGACTCCCTCAGGGCGCGCCATAAAACCTTTAAAAAAAGCATATATTTTAAAATGCTAGAAGAATTTTACTTATAAATTATTTACTTAGAAAAGTAAATAATTTTTTTAAAGGAAGTTAGTTATGGATGTTTTGCCTAAAATAGAAAATATTGTTAATAGTGATGATAATATTGTAAGTGCAATAAACTTTTTTGATGTAATAAAGTCTGGACTTATCATTTTAGAGGAAGGTAGAATTTCTTATGTTAATGATACAATTCTTTCTTTTATAGACATAAAAAAAGAAGAAATTATTAATAAATCTTTATATGATGTAAATCCTAGCCTAGATTTTCACAAAAGCAAAGAGGGATTTCTTTGTACTTGTATAAAAATTGGTGATAAATTTTATATGGGTAGAAGTGATTTCCACACAAAAGATAACAAAATATATCAAATTGTAATTTTAAATAAAGAAAATTTATATGAAAATTTTATTTTAAAGTCAAGTTTTTATAATAAATTAAGTATGGAATTAGTGTCCCTTTTAGAGTCTACTCCAGATATAGTCTATTTAATTGATAAAAATGGATTTATATTAAGTGTAAACTCTGTTTTTTTATCTACCTTTAATTTAGAAAAAGTAGATGTTTTTAAAAAAGGAGTAAAAGAATTAAATGAGAAGGGTGTTTATCCAGAAAGTGTTTCTCTTCTAGCTTTAGAACAAAAGAAAACAATTGTTTTAACTCAAGAAATTTATGGAAATAAGTATATGGTTAGTTCATATCCTAGTTTTGATGAGGAGGGTAATATTTCTTTTGTCGTTACGAAAATTAGAGATATGGCAGAAATCGTAAAAATTAAAAGTGAATTAGATAGTGTTAAGAAATTAAGTACAAACTATTATAATGAGCTTAAAATCTTAAGAAATAGGACTTCTGCTCCTAAAAATTTAATAGCCCAAAGCACACAAATGAAAAATATTATTGATACTAGTATGAGAATTGCAGAAGTAGATGCTACAGTTATTGTTAATGGGGAAAGTGGAACGGGAAAAGAAGTTGTTGCTAAATTAATTCACAACTCAAGTCATAGGAAAGATGGGCCTTTTGTAAAAATAAACTGTGGAGCAATTCCTGAAAACCTTCTAGAATCAGAATTATTTGGTTATGAAAAAGGAGCTTTTACAGGGGCTAAAAACACAGGTAAAGCGGGGCTTTTCGAGATAGCCAACAAAGGAACCCTTTTACTAGATGAAATTGGGGATATGCCTCTTTCTTTACAAGTAAAGCTTCTTAGGGTACTGCAAGAAAATGAATTTTATCCTCTTGGTGGAATAAAGCCTATAAAAATAGATGTTAGAATTATCGTAACTACCCATAGGGATTTAAAAAAGATGGTTAAAGAAAATACATTTAGGGAAGATTTATATTATAGGCTTAATGTTATTAAGCTATATATTCCCTCCCTTAGAGATAGAAAAGAAGATATCATTCCTTTAATATATCACTTTTTAAAAAAATACAATGATAAATATGGTTTAAATAAAACTATTAGTGCTGAGATTGTAGATCCTCTTGTAAATGGGATATGGCCGGGAAATATTAGAGAGCTTGAGAACACTATTGAAAGACTGGTTGTGTTAAGTAGCGAAAATACCATTTGCGAAAAATCTCTACCACCTAATATACTTCTCCAGCTTACACAAGCAGGAGGGGCTATTAATGTAGGGAGTGAAAACATTTCTCTTGATGAAGCAATTGGAAATTATGAAAAAGAGTTAATTTTAACGTCTTATCATAAAAACAATAAAAATATCTTAGAAACAGCAAGGGAACTTAATGTTCATAGAACAACTATTCTTAGAAAACTAAAAAAATATGATATTTCATAAAATTATTATATATGTATAAAAAAGGATATTTAAATATCCTTTTTATTTTTTATATTTTGGAAGAAATAACATCTTTAAATATCTAAATTTAGTTATAAACTCCTATAAATAATAAGGATATAATATTTGTTTTATATTTATATATTTTTGTTTATAAATATTTCACTAGTTACTAGTTTAGTGAAACATTCCAAAACTTACTCCTAAAGCATTATTTACTTCTTCCATAATATCTATATTTAAGTGTCCAATTTTATCCTTAAGCCTTTGTTTATCAATAGTTCTTATTTGTTCTAAAAGTATAACACTATCTTTTTGTAGTAAATCATTACTAGCTGATAAGCAAATATGTGTTGGCAGTTTAGCCTTTGTCATGGATGATGTAATAGCAGAAACTATTACTGTTGGACTATATTTATTTCCAATGTCATTTTGTATAATAAGCACAGGTCTCAAGCCACCTTGTTCACTTCCTACAATTGGGCTTAAGTCTGCATAATAAACATCTCCTCTTTTGATAAGCATTTAAAATCACTCCTTAAGATTAACATTTTAGATTTATCTATCTTGTTTCATTGCTTACTTCTTCATTATTATAATATTTAAAAATTTATTTATTGTTACATATATAAATTCTTGACTGAGCAAGGGAAAAATATACTAGCAAAAAGTATATTTTTATACTGTTAAAAGGTGGAAAATATAAAGATATAAAATAAAAAAAATAACCACAAATAGGATTATACTGATAAAGAAACTTTATAATTTAAAAGAAAAAGGAATTGTGAAAGCCATTCCTTTTATTTATATATAGTCTTTTCTTTATAAAAAAATAATTGTTCTTTTGATATCAAAAGAACCAA
>CAYJAA010000090.1:0-234 GCA_964368185.1 uncultured Lachnospiraceae bacterium
TTATTTCCTTTTATCAATAACTCTAACGGCTTTTCCTTGGCTTCTTTCAATGGATTTTGGCTCTAAAAGGGTAACTTTCGTTGAAATGCCTATCATTGATTTTATTTTGTTCATTATCGTATATTTTAAATCATCAAGGGTCTTTGCATAATCAGTAAAGTAGCTAGGATGAACCTCTACTCTAACTTCAAGCTTTGTCATACTTCCTTCATTTGAAATCACTAATTGATAATG
>CAYJAA010000090.1:280-3507 GCA_964368185.1 uncultured Lachnospiraceae bacterium
AGGAGAAACTCCTGAAATATCTAAAAGAATTGTTTCAATTTGAGAAGGGAACACATTTACCCCTCTAATAATTAACATATCATCAGTTCTTCCCATAAGTCTGCCAAGTCTTCTAAAAGTTCGGCCACACTCACACTCGCCTTTTTCTATAACAGCAAGGTCTCTTGTTCTATATCTTAAAAGAGGTAGACATTCTTTTGTCGGGGTTGTAATAACAAGTTCTCCAACTTCTCCATCAGGAAGTGGCTTTAGGGTTTTTGGATCAATAATTTCAGGAATAAAATGGTCTTCCCATATATGCATTCCATTTTGGTGGCTACATTCAATAGCTACCCCTGGCCCCATAATCTCAGACAGCCCATAACTGTTATATGTCTTTAAGTTCAGCTTACTCTCTAGGGTGTCTTTCATCTCTTTTGTCCAAGGTTCAGCTCCAAAGACGCCACTTTGTAAAGATAAGTCCAAAGGGTCTATTTTCATCTCTTCTAATACTTCCACTAAATGAAGGGCATAAGAAGGGGTTGTTATAAGGCAGTTTGTAGCAAAATCTTTCATTAGCATAATTTGCTTTTCACTATTTCCTCCAGAAATTGGTATTACTCTAGCTCCAATTCTCTCAGCTCCATAATGAAAGCCCAACCCTCCAGTAAAGAGTCCATAACCTAGGGAGTTTTGTATTGTAGAGTTTTTTCTAACCCCACAAGCATAAAGGGTTCTAGCCATTAATTCAGCCCATAAATCTAAATCATTTTGAGTATATCCTACAACTGTAGGCTTTCCTGTAGTTCCACTAGAAGCATGTATTCTAACAGTTTCTTCTTCACTAACAGCAAATAAGCCAGTAGGGTATGTGTCCCTTAAATCTTGCTTTAATGTAAAAGGGAATTTTGATAAATCTTCTATGTTTTTTAGGTCATGATAAGTGATGCCCTCTTTATGGAAAGCTTCTTTATAAAAAGGAACTTTATTATATATATATTTAAGCATATTTTGAGTTTTTTCACTTTGTAGCTTTATTAATTCATCCCTAGAAAGGGTTTCTTCATTTTTATTCCAAAATTCCATTTTACTTTCTCTCCTTAAGGGTTTTAATTTTATCTAAAATGTATATTATAACTTTCAATAGATTTTTTAATAATTTCCTCAGCACATTCTTTGTCTAAAACTTCATCAACAGCAGTTTCTTTATTTTCTAAGGCTTTATATACACTAAAGAAATGTTTCATTTCTTCAAAAATATGATATGGTAAATCATTAATGGAGTTAAAAGTATTGTATGCAGGGTCGTTAAAAGGTATTGCAATAATTTTTTCATCCTTTTTCCCATCATCAATCATGGTAATTACTCCAATTGGGTAACATCTAATAAGGCTCATTGAATGAATGGGTTCAGAGCAAAGAACTAAGACATCTAAAGGGTCTAAATCATCTCCGTAAGTTTTGGGAATAAACCCATAATTAGCAGGGTATATAGTAGAAGTGTGTAAAATTCTATCAACGATAATATATCCTGTTTCTTTATCTAGTTCGTATTTTATTTTACTACCTTTTTCAATTTCAATAACAGCAATAAAATCACTAGGGGTAATCCTGTTACTATCTATACTGTGCCATATTGTATCCATAACATATCCTCCTTATATTTATTCTTATTATTTTAATACAAAACTAATATTTATTCAATGTTTTTATTTTTTATTCTAAATATATTTTGCTTAAAGACTATAAAAAGTGTATAATATAATCTGTTAACTTTAAATTTATACATACCTTTATTATATGAAGGTAGATTATAAATAAAAGCTATATAAGGAGGTTTATATGAGAAATAAAATCATTGTAGGGCATTATGGTAGTGGCAAGACAGAATTTAGTGTTAATTATGCACTAAAATTAAAACAGACAAATGAAAATGTATCTATTATTGATTTAGATATTGTAAATCCCTATTTTAGAAGTAGAGAAAGATGGGAGCTTTTAGAAGAAAATAATATTAAAGTAATTGGTGGAAATTTAGGACATTTAAATCTTAACTCTGATTTGCCAGCTTTATCAGGGGAGATTGGTGGATATATTGATAAAGAAGACTATATAAATGTGTTGGATGTTGGAGGAGATGGAGTAGGAGCAAAGGTACTTTCAAGGTATTCTAAACAATTAACTGATGGTGGGTATGAAATGTATATGGTGATTAACGCAAATAGACCAAATACAAAAACTGTAGAAGACATTAAAGATTATATTAAAGAAATTGAGTTTACAAGCAGACTTAAAGTTAGTGGAATCATTAATAACACCCATATGTTAAATGAAACTACTATAGAAGATATTTTAAAAGGCCACAAATTGGCTTTAGAAGTTTGTAGTGAACTTGACCTTGAAATATTTTATAATATTGTGACAAAAAACTTGAATTTTCAGACAATTTCTAGTAGAATAGATAGAATATTCGTTATTGAAGGTTTAAAAATGAGACCTGATTGGCTGTAAGAAGGAGGAGAAAATGGGAAAAGGAAAAGTTATATTTAATGAAGATATATGTAAAGGTTGCGAGCTATGTATTGAAGCTTGCCCTCTTGATATAATAGAGATGGATAAAAGTAGACTAAATAATAAAGGTTATCATCCTGCTGTGTGTATAGATGAAGAAAAATGTAGTGGGTGCGCAAATTGTGGACTTATGTGTCCAGATAGCGTTATAACTGTGGAAAGAGAGTAAATATATGAGTAATAAAGTATTAATGAAAGGTAATGAGGCGATAGGGGCTGCTGCGATTAAAGCAGGGTGTAACTTCTTCTTTGGTTATCCTATAACACCTCAAAATGAAGTTCCTGAATATATGTCAAGAGAACTTCCTAAAATTGGTGGAACATTTATACAAGCAGAAAGTGAAGTAGCTGCTATTAATATGATTTATGGAGCAGCAGGTTCAGGGGTTAGATGTATGACATCTTCTTCGAGTCCTGGAATTGCTCTAAAACAAGAGGGGATTACATATCTTGCAGGGGCAAAGCTACCTTGTGTTATCGTAAATATTGTTAGAGGGGGCCCTGGTCTTGGAGGAATTCAACCAGCTCAATCTGATTATTATCAAGCTACAAGAGGTGGTGGAAATGGAGATTATAAAGTTTTAGTTTATGCTCCTTCTACAATTCAAGAAACTGTAGACTTAATGATAGAAGCCTTTGATGTGGCAGATTATTATAGGATGCCTGTAATGGTAATA
>CAYJAA010000091.1:0-3468 GCA_964368185.1 uncultured Lachnospiraceae bacterium
AGGAAATAATCTTTGGAATAAAGAAGATGACAGTATCATTTTTGAAGATGACTTTTTTAAGATTATTACAAAAAATTTAGAAGATGAGCTTCCTGATAAAAAAGAAGAGGCTAGAGAAAGTTATAGCTTTGATAAAGAAAAAATCAAAGAAAAATTAAACTTTAAATATAAATACGAGGCTGCTACAAAAATACCAAGTAAAATATCTATTTCTGATTTAAATATGGATATTGCCAATGACTATGAATTTTTAAAGGTTCCTTCTCTTGTAAAGACCCCAAGCTTTATGGAAGAAAAAAAATATACTCCTGAGAAAAAAGGGAGTATCCTACATTTAATTTTAGAATCTATAGACTTAAAGGCTTATAAATCTGGGGATATTAAAAATCAAACAGAAATAGAGCTTTCCCGCCTTTTAGAAAATAATATTATATCAAAAGAAGATTTAGAAAATGTTAATATAGAATATATCAACAACTTTTTAATGTCTGAGGTAGGAAGAGATTTAATAAATAGCGAAAAAATATATAGAGAAACTCCTTTTACTTTAAGCCTAAGCCCTGATGAATTTTCAGATATCTTAATAGAGGAAAAAATCTTAATTCAAGGAATTATAGATTGTTTTTATATAAATGAAAAAGGGAGAGTTATATTAATTGATTATAAAACAAACTATTATAACACTAAAGACGAACGAGACTTTTTAATAGGGATCTTTAAAACTCAGCTATCTCTTTATAAAAAAGCTATTAGAGATATATTAAATTTAGAAGTAGAAAAATCTTATATATACTTTTTATCAAAAAATGAACAAGTGGAGGTTTAAAGATATTGAAAACACTAGGGATTATTAGCGAATACAACCCCTTTCACAACGGACACTCTTATCAGCTAAGTAAAGCTATGAAAGACTTAAAGGCTACTCATAGTGTATCTATTATGTCCACCTCCTTTACCCAAAGAGGGGAAGTTGCTATTATGAATAAATACGATAGAAGTATTCTTGCCCTTAAGGGGGGAATTAATTTAGTTATTGAGCTACCTTTTGTTTATAGTAGTAGTGTTAGCGATATTTTTGGCTTTAATAGCGTAAATATATTAAATAATTTAGGTATAATTGATTACTTAAGTTTTGGGGTTGAGTCTATAGATAAAATACCTCTTTTAAAAAAATCTGCTACTGTTTTTAGAAAAGAGCCACCTACTTTTAAAGAAGCCTTAAAATCCTCCTTAGAGGAGGGAAATAGCTTTGCTTATAGTAGGCTTAAGGGGGCTGAGAAAGTTTTAGGAGAGGACTTATCTTTTTTAAAAGAGCCTAATAATATTTTAGCTTTAGAGTATATAAAGGCTTTAGAAATTCTAAAATCTAAAATAGAGATTTTCCCTATTGAAAGGCTTCATATAGGGCATAATGACAAAGGGATAAATAATAACTTCTCTAGTGCTTCTCTTATTAGAGATTTAATTTTAAATAAAAATTACGAGGCAGTATATCCTTTAGTTCCAAAAGAACTAAAAGAAGAATATCAAAATATATTATCACACTATATCCCTCACACCTTAGAGGACTATTTTAATACTTTAAAAACCCTAATTTTAAGAATAAGTAATGAAGAACTACTAAAATATCCAGATATGGAAATAGGTCTTGATAATAGAATAAAAAATAATATATTAAAGTATGAAAGTGTAGAAAGTTTTATAGAAGAAGTCTCTACAAAAAGACATTCTAAAAATCGTATCCGAAGAATTTTAATTTATATATTAATGGATATTAAAAAAGAAGATTTAGATGTTTTCAAAAAACATACCCCAAATTATATTAAAGTCTTAGCCTTTGACAATAAAGGCAGAGAGCTTATAAAAAAAATAAAAGAAGAAAATGAAGAAATAAAGATTTTTACAAATTTTAACAAGGATATCAAAAATCTATCTAAAATAGATAGATTTTTGATAGAAAAAGAAGTGGTTGCCACAAATATTTTTAATCAAAAGTATAATATTTATAAAGAAGATTTTTATAAAAGAGCATATTACTTGGACAGGTAATATTTTCTTGTATTTTTTAATATAAATTTATATGAGAAAAATATTTACTAAAAATAAAATTATATTACTTTTAATTTCTATTCTTATAGGATATTTATTTTTATATAGTGAAAAAAGTATCCACGCAGGGAGGGAGGCTATTGCTATTTTTGCAAATAGTGTTCTCCCCTCTTTGTTTCCTTTTTTCGTCCTTTCTGGGATTTTATTAGAAATGGGAATTGTAGAAAAATTAAGCATTATTTTTGCTCCTTTAATGAAAACTTTATTTAAAGTTAGTGGTAGTGGAGCTTATCCTTTTATTTTAAGCCTTATATGTGGCTATCCCCTTGGTAGCAAAACTGTTTGTGATTTATATAGGGATAGTCTCCTTAAAAAAGAAGAAAGTGAAATCCTCCTCTCTTTATGTTCAACCCCTAATCCTATTTTTGTTGTGGGAACTTTATGTACTAGTTTTTTAAATATCGAAAGTGCTCCTTTTATTATATTAATTAGCTTATATTCAGGGGTAGTTTTAACAGGAATTATAAAAAGCTTTACTTATAAAAATGTCCCATTATCTCCTAGTAAAATTACATATAGAAAAAAACAAAATTTACTTTTAGTATTTGCCTCTAGTATAAAAAATAGTATCTTAAACCTAGGAAATATACTTGCTTATATTATGTTTTTTATGGTTTTAATATCTTTTTTAGATACTTTAATACTTTCTAACTTAACATATTTAAATCTTCCTTATTATATAAGTAGCTTTGTAACTTCCTTTATAAAAGGGCTTTTTGAAATGACTATCGGCCTTAAAAGTCTGGCTTTAAATACTTTTTTACCAACCCCTATACTCCTTAGTCTTTGTGTATTTATCCTAAGCTTTTCAGGGCTTTGTATTAATATGCAGTGTATCGCCTTTATTATAAAAACAGATTTATCTATAAAAAAATTTATGTTTTTTAAAGTCTTACAAGGGGTGGTTTCTGCTAGTATTTGCTACACTCTTTCTAGCTTTTTCCCCTTTAGCGAAAAAACTATCTCTTTAAATGGGGCAGTCCCTAAAAATAATATACACCTCTTACTTTGGTCTTTGTTTTTTATTTTGGCGTTGTTTTTATTTTCCACCTTAATAAAAGAGAAGTTTAGGGAAGTTTAAGGACACATAAGTTTTAATAAAAAAAGACACTGAATATACGGCTACTAGTAAAGAAACAAACTGTCACTATCTAAATTGGTAGTGGCAGTTTTCCTTTAGTACCATAATGCCACTTTATTAATAATAGTATATAAGCAGTAAATATGGTGCTTTTTATTTGTAAAAAGCAAAGCCGTCCCTTCCCAAAGGGAAGATTGGGGCGCGCTTAATATTTACGAGAAATATAACAGGCTTTTACCCCCCGTTTTGCCAAAAAAGGGGTAGTTTTCGTTCTTTTG
>CAYJAA010000092.1:0-3436 GCA_964368185.1 uncultured Lachnospiraceae bacterium
AACATATTACTTACAATATGCTTGATGATGTTTATAGCGAAAAAATATTTACAGAACCAACACTCAAAGGCAAACCTGGTGTTAACGCTATAAAAACAGATAAAAACCATATTTATGATCATCTTATCTATGATTCTAAAGTTGAACTTGATATGGCAAGGGAACTTGAAGCAAGAGATGAAGTGTGTGTTTATGCAAAACTGCCTAAAGGGTTTTATATCAGCACTCCTGTTGGAAAATATAGCCCTGACTGGGCAATAGCTTTCAAAGAGGGAGCAGTAAAACATATCTATTTTGTAGCTGAAACCAAAGGAAGTATGTCAACACTACAACTTAAAAAAGCAGAAGAACTAAAGAAAAATTGTGCAATTGAGCATTTCAAAGCTATTAGCTCAGATACTGTTAAGTATGATATTGTCGATAGTTATGAAAAATTATTAAATATAGTTAGATAGGATTGATAATTATACATACAAAGCAGGTATATAAAAATAAAAGATTTAGTTGTAAGAAACAAAGGAGAAAAAACAGTGACAGGCTTTGCAATTTATAAAAGTAAATTTGGATATATTCGTATTAGTTATGAAGGGGAAGAGATTATTCTTTTAAAGAAAGTCCACGAACAGCCAAAGGATTTTGGAAGAAAGACAAAGCTAACGGACATGGTTTTTTCTCAGGTGTTAGAATATTTTGATGGAAAAAGAAAAAGTTTTGACTTCACTTATAAATTTTATGGAACAGATTTTCAAAAAAAAGTCTGGACAGCTCTTTGTAGCATTCCTTATGGGAAAACCTGTTCTTATAAAGATATTGCTATAAAAATCGGAAACCCTAAAGCTTGTAGAGCTGTTGGAATGGCTAATAATAAAAATCCTATAGCTATTGTGGTTCCATGTCATAGGGTTATAGGAAGTAGTGGAAAACTTGTTGGGTATGGTGGGGGTCTTTTAATGAAAGAGGCTTTATTAAAACTTGAAAGAGAAAATATATAGCTTAAAGAATTTAAATAAATTATATAAAATATACATAAAAAAATATCCCCTTAGCCAAATAAATAGCTAGGGGGATATTTTTTTGTTTTAATTTAAAAGGGCAATACCTAGGTTTAAATACCCTGCAAAGGTGACCCACAAAAGATAGGGAACTAGTAAATAAGCACTGACTTTTGAAATTTTGAAAAAGGAAATAATAGTAAAAATAATTAAAAACCATAAAGTAGCTAGCCAAAGGAATGAAAAAAAGTATAGCTGTAAATTAAAAAACCAAAAGCTCCAAAAAAAGTTAAATCCTAGCTGGAGAAAATATAACCTCATACTCTTGTTAATACTTTCTTTTGGAGCAGAAGAAGTGATGACTAAGTAAGAAGCAATACCCATAAGGATATAAAGAATAGTCCAAGCAACTCCAAATAGCCACCCTGGGGGAGAAAGTGGTGGTTTTTCTAGCTGAGAGAAAATAGCCATGCTATCTCCAGAAATAAATCCAGAAACTGCTCCTACTAAAAGGGGAATTAAAATACATATAAATAATGTTTTTAAATTTTTTTTCAATTGTCAACCTCCTTATATATAATAATATTCTAAAAATGAGTAATTTATGAGAGGAAAATTATTTTGTTATATTTATAGATGTATTTGGAAAAAATATAAATAAATTTAGTTAATATTATTTTAATATATTTTAATTTATGCCAAAAAGGAGAATTTTATGAAAAAATTACTTTATATAACTGCAAACCCTAAAAAGGAAGAGGATTCCTCTTGTAAAAGGGTAGGAAGAAAACTTGTTAATGAAATAATAAAAAGGGGAAAAAATATAGAAATTAAAGAAATAGATTAGTATGAAGATCATATACAAAGACTTAATGGAAGTTATTTAACAGGGCATAGTGCTATTGTAAGTGGAGAAAAAAGAAGTAAGCTGAAAAAAGAAGAACAAAGGGAAATAGAAATTATAGAAAGCCTTTGTGAGGAGTTTAAAAATGCAGACATTTATATTCTAGCCGCTCCTATGTGGAGTCTATCTTTTCCTCCTGTGGTAAAAGAATATATAGACTGTATTGTACAAAAAGATAAGACTATTGCTTTTAATGGTGGGGGTAAGCCTAGTGGACTTTTAGGGGATAAGCCTCGTGTATTTATTTATGTTCAGTCTTCTGGGGCTCATATCCCATGGTTTTTAAAGCCAGCATTTAATAAGGGGCTTAATTATGTGAAAAATATTATGAAATTTATTGGAGTTAAAAGTTTTGAAGAGCTACTTGTAGATGGGACGGGGACTACTAAGGAAGAAAAAGAGGTAGCGATACAAAAGGCAAGGGAGAAAATTAAAGGTCTTTTGGATAAAATTTTATAGAAAAAAGAAAAAAACTGCTTTTTACCACAAAGATTAAAGAGCAGTTTTTTATTAATTAATAGAGTTATATGAAAGAAGTTTTATATAATAAGTCCATTCTATTGAATTTTTTTTCTTTGTTTCTCCCAATTGAAATTTTCTATGTAGTTAAACATTTCACTATTGAATTTTTTTTTCTCCTCAAAATGAACAGGGAAATCTTCTTTATTTGAGATATATGCTTCATAAAATAATGTGTTATAAAATGTTGTATTTTCTGTGATGTGGGTATCTATTACATAAACAGGGACGGTTTTGAAATGTTTTAATAATATGTAGTCAGAAAATATTAATAAGATAGTGAAATAACCAATAAGTAAAATAAATTTTATAGTTTTTTTATATAAAGGATTATCTCCTCTTGAAAGTCCATAGGAGAAAAGTATAAGGGAAAGAAGGATTGTCCATTGTAGTTCGCTACTTCCTCTAGGGAGAAGTAGTGTACTACCTAAAAGTAATATTGGGGCAAATATAAGGGTAATTTTTCCTTTATATAACATTATATTTCCCCAGTATTTATTTACATCATTTAAAGTTTTTACTTTTTTTAATAAGTAAGAAATTAATAAATAAAAGGGTGTTATCACAAGGTAGACTAATAGTACTTCAATAAATGAAGACTTTATATTATTAATATCATTTATTTTTGTAACTAAGTAAATAATACAAGTGTGTGTGCAAAATATATATACGCTTATTCTCTTATAATTTATTTTATCTTTTTTAGAATAAGAATGTCTTTTAATAAAATTAAATAATAAAATAGAAATTGGGATTAAGGTAAAGTACATATTATAGTCATGGGGGTTTGTAGTTTTTAGGAAAGTGATTTCGAAGTATTGTAAAAGTATGAAAAATACAAAAAGTAAGAAATTATATAAAGGTTTTAGGGTTAAGTATTCTTTTTTACTCAAAATAATACCAAGGCATATATAAAATAGTCCAAAAGAAAACCCCCACCTGCTGGTTATGAAAAGTGAAAGGAAATGGGTGTAAAAATCTCCTATTAAGGGGATATTTTCTATTACTTTATAATAAGCAT
>CAYJAA010000093.1:0-3341 GCA_964368185.1 uncultured Lachnospiraceae bacterium
AAAATAATTGTTCTTTTGATATCAAAAGAACCAAAACTACCGCTTTTTTGGCAAACCGGGGGGTAAAAGCCTGTTATTGTTGCCGTAAATATTAAGCCGCCCAAAATTCTCTATGAGAATGGACGGCTTTGCTTTTTATAAAAATAAAAAGCACCATATTTACTACTTATGTACTATTATTAATAAAGTGGCATTATGGCACTAAAATAAAACTGCCACTATCAATTTAGGTAGTGGCAGTTTGTTTCTTTACTAGTAGCCTTATATAAGTGTTGACATTTTTAATTTTTAAATATCTAACAAAAAATATTTGATTTTATTCTTTGTGTGTGATATAATTTGTAGGCTAATGTAGATAATTATGTTAGTTTGAATAGGGTATTCCTCTGTATGTATATCATATTATGAATGCTTGTTAAGGAAGGAGGCACATTGATGGATTTAATCAAATTAGTTGAAGAAGAAAATCTTAAACAAGACATTACTAACTTTGGCATTGGTGATACTGTAAAAGTAGCTGTTAAAGTAGTAGAAGGTAAAAGAGAGAGAATTCAGGTTTTTGAAGGTATTGTCCTTAAAAAACAAAATGGTGGTGCCAGAGAAACATTTACAGTAAGAAAAATTTCTTATGGAGTAGGTGTTGAAAGAACTTTCCCACTTCATTCCCCTAGAATCGATAGTATTCAAGTGGTAAGACGTGGTAAAGTTAGAAGAGCGAAACTAAACTACCTAAGAGGTAGAGTAGGTAAAGCTGTTAAAGTTAAAGAAAAAAGATAATAAAAAAAGTCCTAAATATAGGACTTTTTTTATTTGAATAATTTCATTATTTAGTTTTTAATAAATGCTACTCCAAGAGCTTGAGGACCTGCGTGAGTTCCTACTACTGGACCAATATTTGCCCCTTGAATTTCACTTCCTTTGAAAATGTCTGTTATAAACTTATGAAAATCTTTATATTCTTCTGCCCAATCTGCGTGACCAGCAACAATTCCTTTTTCACTATCAAAGCCTAAAGATTCGATTTCTTTTTTAATGTAATTATAGCCTTTGTTTTTCCCTCTAGCTTTGTGAACTACTTCTACCTTACCATCAATAACTCCAATAATTGGTTTAATGTTTAACATTGTTCCTATTGAAGCACTAGAGCTTGAAAGTCTTCCACCTCTTTTAAGGTATGTAAGCTCATCTATAAATGCTAAAATTACTATTTTTTCTTTTAAATTTTCGATTTTCTCTACAATCTCTTTACTAGTTTTTCCAGCGTCTTTTAATTTTACAGCTTCTGTAACTAGTAGAGAAAGTCCAATAGTTACACTTTTTGAATCAATTAAATGAACTCTTTTTTGCTCTTCTTCACTAAGCATCGATTTAGCTAAAACACTAGACTGGTGTGTACCACTTAAGTTTCCAGATATAGAGATATAAATTAACTCATCATATTCTTTTAGTGTGTTTTCAAATTTTTCTTTAAATGCTCCAGTTGATACTTGACTTGTTGTTGGTGGCGCCTCTGCCTCTCTTAATTTCTTATAAAATTCATTTACTGTAATGTCTACACCTTCAATGTATTCTTTGTCCCCAAAATTAATACTAAGAGGGATGATGTCTACACCTAGGGCTTTTGCTTTTTCACTTGTAAAGTCAGATGTTGAGTCTGTTAAAATTTTTATTGTCATTATTGTTCTCCTGTTTTTTCAAAAAAATTAGCTATTTTATCTAAGGATTTTATTAAAACTTCTATTTCCATATGATTTAGCTTTGATGTGATACTGCTTACCATTTCTTGATGAAATTTAATGTGATAATCATTGACACTTTCAGCCTTGTTTGTTGGAAGTATTCTAACGATTCTCTTATCTATTTCATCTTGTGCTTTTTCAATGTAGCCTTTACCAATTAAGGTGTTTACACACACAGTTAAAGAACCCGGTGTAATACTTAAAACTTTAGATATATCATTTACTGTATTTTTTTTAGATTTTATTCCATTGTAAACAGCTTCTATTACATGAATTTCTCTAATGCTTAATTTATGGTTGCAATACTGGGTTAAAGCTTTTTCTTCAGTTTTTAGTATTTCGTTAAATATTTTTACTAAAAAATTATTTATTACTGGATACTTGTTCAATAAATTCCTCCTGAATAAAATAAAAATATTTTGATATTCAAAATATATTGCTATTATACACACCTGTTATGCATAAGTCAATAAAAATGTTTTGAAATTCAAAATATTTTTTTTAAAATATATATTAATAATTAAAATCTTTTAGCCAATTATTAAAATCTACAAGTTTTGCTAATAAGTAATCAGCTAACATGGGAAGTCCAAGAGGGCTTATAAGGTATCCAGTAAAGAACATTAAAAAAGACACGGCAAATCCCTCGCCAAGGAATAGCGCCAGCACTCCAAGGAAGAAAAATAGTCCAGATACAATATTTAATAAACAACCGCTAAGGGCTAATAAATATGTTAAAAACCCAATAATAATACCAATAAAAAATGTAAGAATCTTATTTAAAAATCTCAGCATAAATCTTCTCCTAATATATAGTGTAATAAAGTTTCCTATTAGTTATTATAACTCTTTAGCTTATCATTAAAGCTTGTAAGTTTTGTTATTAAAAAATCAGCAATTAAAGGAAGTCCAAAAGGGCTTATAATATAGCCAACAGCAACCATTAGAAAAGATCCTTGCCCAATAAAAAAAGATAAAATCCCTCCAAAGAATAAAAAGGCTGAAATTGCAAGGTTAAAAAATGTTCCAGCAAGGGATAGGAAATAAGTTAATATTCCTATAATAAGGCTTATAAAAATTGTAAGAGTTGTGTTAAAAAACTGTTTCATGACTTGTCTCCTTATATTTATTACATTAAATTTTAGATAAACTAATTATATATCCTTAAGATACATAAAGCAAAGGTTTTTTCTCTATAAGTATCCACCATCAATTTTAATAACTTCCCCAGTGATAAAAGAAGAATCATCACTAGCTAAAAAAAGGGCTAGGGAGGCTATGTCCATTCCTGTTCCAGTCCTACTAAGAGGGGTGTCTTGGGTAAAGGCGTTTATTTCTTCCTTTGATAAATGACTATTCATTTTAGTGTCTATAAAACCTGGTGCAATAGCATTCACATTAATATTACAAGGACCAAGCTCTTTAGCTAAAGCTTTAGTAAAGCCAATGATTGCAGCTTTCGTTGTAGAATAAATTACCTCCATACTGCCACCAGATATTCCCCAAATAGAAGATATATTTATTATCTTCCCATATTTATTATCAGTCATCTTTGGTAAAACAGATTTTGTTACAAGGATAGTTCCTTTTATATTGATGTCT
>CAYJAA010000094.1:0-3163 GCA_964368185.1 uncultured Lachnospiraceae bacterium
ATATTTACGGCAAATATAATAGGCTTTTACCCCGCGTTTTGCCAAAAAAGCGGTATTTTTGGTTCTTTTGATATCAAAAGAACAATTATTTTATTATAAAGAGTAAATTTTATATAAATAAAAGGAATGGCTTTCACCATTCCTTTTTCTATTAGATTATAAACTTTCTTTATGAGTATACTCATAAAGCTACTTTTTTATTTTAAAATTAATTATATTTCTCTACAAAACTAAACACTTTATCATAGTACTCTTCTGGTTCAATAAACCTAGCCGCACCGTGTTCAGCTCCCTCAATTGTTAAAATATCTTTTTCTCCCTCATAAGCTTCATATAGCTCTACTTGCATATAAGGAAGAACATATGTATCTTCATCTCCATGAATAAATAAAATTGGTTTTGTTGTTTCTTTTATTGCTTCAATTGGAGCCGCATCTTTAATGTCATAGCCCCCTTTAATGCCAGATACAAATCTAGCTGAGTGCATTATCGGAAATTCTGGAAGAGAAAAACGATACTCAAGCTGTTCTACCATCATTTGATAAGCAGAAGTATATCCACAGTCTTCAACTATAGCAACAACATTATCAATATCCTCTGTTTCTTTTCCTGCCATCATTACAGTAGCTCCCCCCATAGATACCCCATGAAGAACAATACTAGCATCTTCATCTTTTGCAGTGATATATTCTACAAAACTTTTAATGTCTTTACTGTCATTTAAGCCCATTCCCATATAATCCCCTTCAGAATTATTGTGAGCCCTTAAGTCTGGTAGTATTACATTATATCCCCTGTTATAGTATTCATAAGCAATGTCATCAACACCTTTATGATCAGAAGTATATCCATGAACTACTACTGCCCATTTATTAGAACCTGTATTATATTCCCTTGCCCATAAATTTAAGCCATCATAAGTCTTTATATTAATTTCACTTATATCACCATTATCTATTAACACTTCTTCTGCATTTTTATCGGCGATTTCTTTGTTTTGCTCCTCCACTACATTTTCTTCATATGTAGGAGAAAGAGAATCATCATAGTCTGCTGGCTTTCTGCCAATAGCGTATTCTGTAAAATAGTTTCCTATATACAGTAGTCCCCCTAGTAAAATTACTAGTACAACACTTAAAGTAATAAGTAAGGTTTTTTTGTTTAATTTTTTCATCTTTATTATGTCCTTTTTTATTTATTTTTTCTTATTAGATTTTGCTCTTAATTCTTTGTTTAACACTCTTTTTCTAAGTCTTAAATAATTTGGAGTAATTTCTAAAAGTTCATCATCTGTTAAAAATTCTAAATACTGCTCTAAGCTAAGCTTTTTGTGAGGAACAAGTCTAAGGGCGTCATCACTTCCTGAGGCTCTCATGTTTGTAACTTGTTTTCTCTTACATACATTTACTGTCATATCGTCCCCTTTGTTGTTTTGCCCAACAATCATTCCCTCATATACAGTTGTCCCTACTCCAACAAATAAAGTCCCTCTTTCTTGTACATTATAAAGACCATAAGTTACACTATCCCCTGGCTCACTAGCAATTAAAGCTCCTCTATTTCTTGTTTCCATATCCCCTTTATAAGGCATATATTTTTCAAAGTTAGAGTTAATAACAGCAGTTCCCTTAGTTGCTGTCATTAGTTCACTTCTATATCCAATAAGACCTCTAGAAGGAATAATAAATTCAAGTCTTGTGTAAATATCAGAAGTCTTTGTCATGTTGATAAGCTCCCCTTTTCTTGTGCTGGCACTTTCAATTACCGTCCCGCAAAAAGTCTCTTCAACATCAATTACAAGTTTTTCAAAAGGCTCATTTAATGTATCATCAATAACCTTTGTGATAACACTTGGCTTTGATACCATAAATTCATACCCTTCTCTTCTCATATTTTCAATTAAAATAGATAAATGAAGTTCCCCTCTACCAGATACTTTATAAGTGTCTGCATTATCTGTTGCCTTTACTTCTAAACTAATATTTGATAAAAGCTCTTTAAATAATCTATTTCTTAAATGTCTACTTGTTACATATTTTCCATCTTTTCCAGCAAGAGGCGAATCATTAACGCTAAAGTTCATAGATAACACCGGCTTATCAATTTCAACAAAAGGAATTGCCTCTACTTTTTCGCTACTTCCAATAGTTTCTCCAATGTTAATATTACTAATTCCAGCAATACACACAATTTCTCCACAAGAAGCACTACTTAAAGGAGCTTTATTTAACCCCTCGTAAGTATATAGGGCAGATATCTTCCCTTTTTCGATTTTTCCCTCTTTTGTGGCGATAGTAACGCTATCGTTTGTATTAATGCTACCTTTTTCAATTTTTCCAATGGCAAGTCTTCCTGTATACTCGTCATATTCAATATTTGATACAAGAAACTGAAAATTTTCCTCTTTACTCCCTTGTGGGTGAGGAATAATATTTTTTATGCTTTCAAATAAAACTTTTAAGTTATCTGTCTTTTGTCCAGAAATGTCACTAGCCCAACCGTTTTTCCCAGAAGCATAAATAATCTTAGAATCTAAATAGTCTTCACTTGCGTCTAAGTCAATAAATAATTCTAAAACATCATCAGCAATTTCTTCTGGTCTTGCATTATCTCTATCTACTTTATTAATAACAATAATAACAGGTAAATCTCTAGCTAAAGCCTTTTTTAATACAAATCTAGTTTGTGGCATACACCCCTCAAAAGCATCTGCTAAAAGTAAAACTCCATCTACTAAAGCTAAACTTCGCTCAACCTCTCCCCCAAAGTCTGCATGCCCTGGAGTATCTACAATGTTAATTTTAATATCATCGTAATATACAGAAGTATTTTTTGCAAGGATAGTAATCCCTCTTTCTCTTTCAAGGTCATTTGAGTCCATTACTCTTTCATTTACTTCTTGGTTTTCCCTAAAAGTTCCACTTTGCTTAAGCATTGCATCTAACAGTGTAGTTTTTCCATGATCTACATGGGCAATAATCGCAATATTTCTTATATTTTCTTGGTTCATCATTTTCTCCATTTCTATCTAAAACAAAAAATAAACACCTTATCCCAGATGTTTATTAAAGTCATCATAGTTAAGTAGTTTAACACTTTTACAAAGCATTGTCAAAGCATTCTATGTATTTTATTTCAAAAACTTATAATATATAAATAATAG
>CAYJAA010000095.1:0-3091 GCA_964368185.1 uncultured Lachnospiraceae bacterium
TACAAGATATGAAATGGGTGAAGGTCTAGAAAAGAAAAACGAAAATTTTGCTGAAGAAATTGCAAAACAATTAAAGTAAGATTATTCTATAAAAAAAATAAAGCACTGAAATTTATAAAATTTCAGTGCTTTTTTATTTAGGAGAGTTTTAGAATATATTATAATTATTTTAGTTAATACATAAAATAATTTGGAAAAAAGGGTATAATATTTAACGTATTAGTAAAAAGTATATTTATAATTTTTTTTAATATTTTTATTTATAAGGAGTAAAATTTGAAAGAAGTCGTATTATATAAAAACAACTCTAAAATTATTTTATATATAATTAGCAATTTTTCCCTTAACTTAAATGAAGATATTTTAAGGGTTAAAAGTTATGAAAATGTAAGAAAAATACTTTTTTATGACAGGGAGATAAAGGAATATGAAGAAAAAAAGATCCTTTCATACATTAAAAACTGTGATATTATTTTATTAAATTCAGAAATTATAAATCATCAGGTAAAAACAAATGCCTCAGTAATAACCTATGGAATTGACAAATTATCTACTGTTACGGTTTCTAGTATATCTAGTGAGGTTGAGGATAATATCGTTGTATGCGTGCAAAGAAAATTTAAGACATTGTTTGGGAATGTTGTTGAACCAATGGAGAAAATGTTTTATAATAAAAGTATAAAGATACCTAGTAAAGTAGGATTATTTTGTCTTTATTCAATATTAGAGCTTAAATAGTTGTTTTTTTGGTCTTAGTATATTATAATTATACTAAATATATGACTTGGAGGAAGAAATATATGTGTAGAAATAAAAATGATAATGAATTAAAATCAGTTGTAATAGCTACTGTTGCAGTAACAAGCTTAATCGCAATTGCTACATCAGCTATATTCTTAAAACACCATATTGAAAGAAAAAGAGCAGGTGGAAAACTTGTAAAAGTTAATTACTTATACTCTAAAGAATTTGATGTTTAAATCGTATATAAAATATGAAAGTTATGATAAGGAATCACAGTTACTCATTAGTAAAGTGGTTCCTTATTTTCTAGGTTCTTAATATAAATAGAGGGTCTAAAAATCTAGTATAAGATTAATTTATATTATAAATGTAGATAAAAAAGTCACTAAACTAACCCTTTATATCACTCAACTTTAGGTCGGTTGAGCTTTGATAAGTCTAGATTTATACTTATACTTAGAAAATTAAAGGAGAGTTTATTTATGAAAAATAAAACAATGGGGATGATGATTTCATCCCTTAGGAGAGAAAAAAATATGACACAATTAGACCTTGCTTCCTTACTAAATGTTACAGACAAAGCTGTGTCAAAGTGGGAGCGAGATTTATCTTGCCCAGATATTCATTCTTTGCCAAAACTAGCAGAGAGTTTAGGTGTATCTGTTGATGATTTAATTTTATGTAAAAAGGATATGAGTATTGATACACATAGGGATATGAAAAAAATCATTAGTACTGTACTTAGTGCAATTCCCATTGGGGTAGGTGTTGGGGTTGTTGTATTATCAGTACTAAAAGAGTTAAAAACCCAAGATGCTATTGTTATGCTAGGTATAGGTATTGCTTGTGCTGGAATTTCACTATTAAATAATAAGGTTTAAGTTATAAAGTATGAATATGTTAAGTAGAAAAATACTTCTCTTTTTAATAAGGGGAAGTATTTTTTTATTTTATGAATCTTTAAGTAATTTTTTTATGAGAAGGATAATATAAAATATTTGGTGAAATTTATAATATTATGTGATATACTTTTATAAAAATATTAAGGAGTCCCTATATGAATTTATTAGAAAATATGATAGTTGGATCTTATTTAGAAAAAGGGTTTTTAGTAAATAAGGAATATATTAATAAAAGTGAAGAAGAAAGAGAAAAAATGGATAAAGAGAGTAAAAGACCTTATTACAAGCAGTCTTCTATTGTTTTTTTAATCCTTGGAGTAACCCTTTTATTCCTTGGGGTGTGTATTCTTTCTAAAGTGAACTGGATTATATATCTTATAGGATTTTGCATATTTATATTAGTTTTATACATCATTATTTCTTCTATAAATATAAAGAAAAATATTAAGGATTCCAGCACAGATATAGTTAAATAATTAAGATAAAAAAAAGTGATAATGCTAAAAGCATTATCACTTTTTTTAATATATACTATTTCCAATAAATTCTCTTAATATAGAAGTTCTTGGAATTAAGCTTTCATCTTCAACTTCTAAAAAGTAAGAAAGTAAGGATATTAAGCTTTGAGCTTTGTATAAGAAAGGGCTATCAAGGGGTGTTTTTTCTAAAAGGGGAATAGCATATTTTTTTAGGACAGCAATTTCATATAAAAGGGCTGAATTAAAGACAAAGTCTGCATCTTCTTGGTAGGGGAAAATATTTTTCTCCTCTCCCTTTCTTACCATGTCCCACATTTCAAGAGTTTGTACTGCTGTTTTATTTCGCTTATCATTATCCCTTACAATACGTCTAATCAAGCGGATTTCAGAGGTAGGAATTCTATTATAATTGTCTATATTAATCACAGTTAGGGGATTTATATAAACTTTATATTTTTGAGACTTTGGAATATTTTCAGTTAATCTTTCATTAAGACCGTGTATTCCCTCAATAATAATAATGTCTTCATTATTTATTTTTACTCTAACTCCATTTTCTTCTCTAAAACCGGTTTTAAAATTAAATATTGGAATTTCTACTTCTTTTCCTTTAATTAAATCCTTTAAATGTTCATTAAACAAGGGAATGTCTATAGCTTCAATTGCTTCAAAATCTGGTTTTCCATACTCGTCAAGGGGGGTTGTTCCTCTATTGACAAAATAATCATCTAGTCCAATGGTAATAGGGTTAAGGCCTCGTACAACTAGTTGGGTTTTTAATCTTTTTGATGTAGTTGTTTTTCCTGAGGAAGAAGGGCCTGCGATTAATATAATTCTCTTTTTCTCCTTTGAGTTTATAATCTCATCAGCCATTTTAGATATTAAATATTCATGTCTTGCCTCACTAGCTAGGACAATATCTACACACTTTCTTTTTTCTATTTCCTTATTTAAGGAGAAAATATC
>CAYJAA010000096.1:0-3042 GCA_964368185.1 uncultured Lachnospiraceae bacterium
TATACAATAATATAAGCTTTTAATATTTCCCCATAATAAACTGTGTGATAATCTTTGTTTGAACCATGATGGCTACTATCTATGTCTTTAGGATAATATAAATCAACAACTTCTTTTGGTATAGCCTCTTTGTTTTGAGGTTGTTTATAAATAACTCTACACTCTAAAGTTAAAGGCATTTCTTTAATTCCAGGTACAGATATTTCCTCAGACTCTACAAGAGTTAAATTTAACTTCTCAATTTTGTTTATAGACCTACCACTTTCTTTTCCTGCAACAGCTAGTATGTTTTTATCATACTCTCCAAAAGGTATATTTACAGTAAATTCACCATTTTTATCCAACAGGGATTTTGTGTGTCTATTTTCTCTTACATAAGTTATAAAAATTTCCCTATTCCACTCAGCCCCTAAAGAACCCCAAGAAATCGTCATAGTGTTTACTTCATCTCCTACTTTAGTAGTAATTAAAGCACCTTTTTTAAGTTGGGTTAAAATTTCACTTCCATATTCATAAACATTAATTTCTTTTTTCATGCCTTTACCCCTTTATATAAAATTTATTATATTTACCTTACTCTTAATACCCTATAATCTTATACATCAAAATTCCGCCACTAACATTTGCGTTTAAAGATTCGCACCGTCCACTCATTGGAATTTTAACAAGAATATTACAATATGATAAAGCTTCCTCACTAATACCACTACCTTCATTACCTACAATTAAAAGATTTTTTTTCCTAGGAAAAGTTACATCTTCATTCCCTGATAATGTAGAACCAATAATATTAAAGCTTAAATCTTTTAATTTAGATAAAAAGTTATATTCTACATTTTCTAGGATTACTGTATTTATTATGCTGCCACTACTTGCCCTAATGCTTTTAGGAGAATAAGGGTCTGCACACTCTTTAGAAAGTACTACTAAGTTAAAATCAGCACACACGCTACTTCTTATAAGGGCCCCTACATTTTCAGGATCCCTTACTTTATCTAAAAAAAGAATATTATCTACTTTTTTAAAATCAATCTCTCCTACTTTAGGATATTTACAAACAGCCATTATCCCTTGAGGAGATTTTGTTGTAGAAATAGAGGAAAATACCTCTTCACTTACAATAATAGTCCCTTCCTCTTCAGAAAATAACTCTTTAAAATCTGGGGTTATTATAATATATTCTATTTGATTTTTATCAAGCTCTAGCTGATTTAAAACAAATTTTTTCCCCTCTAATATAAAAAAACCTTGTTCTTTTCTATGTTTTTTGCTGTGAAGGCTTCTAATTAGCTTTATAATTTTATTATCTTTAGATTCAATCATAATTATTTTGCCTTACTTCTTAGCTTTTCAATTGTATCATTTTCCCCTACTACAATTAGTTTGTCTTTTTCCTTTATTTTTGTTTCAGGATCAGGAGAAATATTAACATCTTCCCCTGTTTTAAGAGCAATAATATTTATGCTATATCTAGCCCTTAAATTTAGTTCTACTAAAGATTTATTTAGCCAAGATTTTGGAGCAGAAATTTCTACAATTGTATGTTTTGAATCAATCTCGAAAATGTCTAAGATATTACCAGCAACCATATCTTGAGCCAGTCTTTCCCCCATTTCTCTTTCTGGGAAAAATACCTTATCCGCTCCTAATTTTGTTAATACTTTTGCATGTTGATCTGAATGAGCTTTTGCATAAACTGTTTCAACCCCTAAATCTTTCGCATTAATAAGAGCATTTAAGCTTGCATTTATATTTGAGGATAATGCAATTACCACAATATCAACATTGTGTATTCCTATAGATTTTAAAGTATTCATATCACCTGCGTCAGCTCTCACAGCCATTGTAACATTATTGGCTATACTTTGAATTAAATCCTCTCTTGTATCAATAGCATATACATCAAAGCCTAATTCATAAGCTCTTACAGCTAAGCTATATCCAAAACTACCAAGTCCTAATACTGCTAATTGTTTCATCTTATTTTCCTTCCTATTTCCTTTAACCTATACTAATATTCCCATCAGGGTATTTATAAACCCCTGAATCATGAGTTGTTTTTCTCTGAGCGATTGCAAAAGCAATTGTAATTAAACCTACCCTACCCATAAACATGGTAATAATGACGATCATCTTTCCAATCACTGAAAGATGAGGAGTTATCCCAAGGGATAATCCAACTGTACCAAAGGCAGATATTATCTCAAAAGCTAGTTCTGATATATGAAATGGTTCAAATATAGATAAAAGTAAAACAGATAAGCCTACCCATACTAAACCAAGAACAAATATTGTAGTAGCTTTTTTAATTGTATAATCAGATATTCTTCTTTGAAAAGCTTCTGTATCTTGCTTTCCTCTAATAATACACCACACTACTATAAAAATAAGAGCAAATGTAGTAGTTTTAATACCTCCTGCTGTTGAACCTGGAGATCCTCCAATAAACATCAGCATTATCATGACAAATTTAGAAGCAGAATTTAAACTAGCGATGTCAATTGTATTAAACCCAGCGGTACGAGGGGTTATTGAAGTAAAACTTGAGGCTAGTATCTTGCCATGAGTTGGAAGAGCACCAATAGTTTCTGGGTTGTTCATTTCAAAAAAGTAAATTAAAACTGCCCCAAAAACTATTAAAATTCCTGTAATAATTAATACAATTTTTGTGTGTAAGTCAAATTTCATAAAATGTTTTTTCTTTATAATGTCCATAACAACTCCAAAACCAAGACCCCCTATAATAACAAGGGCTGAAATTGTTAAGTTTACAAGAACATTATTTACAAAAGGAGTTAAACTAACATAGTCCCCCATTAAATCTATCCCTGCATTACAAAAAGCCGATATAGAATGGAAAACGCTATACCATATCCCTTTAGCCACTCCAAACATTGGAATGAATGTAAAGCTTAGAAGTATAGCTCCCACCAGTTCTGTTAAAAATGTAAAGGCTAGAACATATTTTGCAAATTTAACAATTCCCTCTAAGGTGTTTGAGCCAATAGAGGACTGAATTAATATTCTATTTCTAAGAGATAT
>CAYJAA010000097.1:0-2520 GCA_964368185.1 uncultured Lachnospiraceae bacterium
ACGAAGATGAGCACGCTCATGAAGAAGACCATGATGAACATGAACACGAAGATGAGCACGCTCATGAAGAAGACCATGATGAACATGAACACGAAGATGAACACGCTCATGAAGATGATAGGGAACTTTCATATTATGATGAAAATGATGAACATATATGGTTATCACTTAATAAAGCAGTTCTTGCTTGTGAAGTTTTAGAAGATACTATTTCTGATATTGATGAAGAAAATAAAGATCTTTATGAAGCAAATCTTGCTGAGTATATTGTGAAATTAGAAGAGCTTGACGCTGAGTATGATAGTGTTGTTGCTAATGCTTCTCGTAGTGAGCTAATTTTCCCAGACAGATTCCCTTTTACTCACCTTGTAAGTGATTATAACTTAGAAGCTTATGCAGCATTTTCTGGTTGTTCTGCTGAAACAGAAGCAAGCTTTGAAACAATATCTTTACTAAGTGAAAAAATTAATGAACTAGATGCAAAATATGTCATAATACTTGAAAATAGTTCTAAAGACTTAGCTGAAACTGTAATTTCTAGTAGTGACAATAAAGATTGTGAAATCTTAGAACTGAATTCTATCCAGTCAATCAATAAAGAAGATATTGATAGTGGCATGACATATCTATCAATTATGGAAAGTAATTTAATAGTTTTAGAAAAAGCTTTATCTGAATAGGAGATATGTATGAACATTATATGTAATAATCTTTCAATTGGATATAACAATATTCCTCTTTATGAGAATATAAACTTTACTATTTCTAAGGGAGCATATGTTTGCATTGTTGGAGAAAATGGAACAGGGAAGAGTACCCTTGTTAAAACAATTTTAGGGCTGTTGCCTCCATTAGAGGGAAATGTTTTTATGGATGTCAAAAAAAATGGGGTTAATATTGGATATTTACCTCAACAAACACAAATACAACAGGATTTTCCAGCTTCTGCATACGAAATTGTATTATCAGGATGTTTAAATAAAATGGGGCTAAGGCCATTTTATACAAAAAAAGAAAAAAAGCTAGCCAAAGAAATGCTAGAAAAGTTAGGTATTTTAAAGCTTAGCAAAAGAAGTTATAGTGAACTTTCTGGTGGACAACAGCAAAGAGTTCTTTTAGCTAGAGCCCTTTGTGCAACAAATAAAATATTGTTACTTGATGAGCCTACAAGTGGGCTGGACGCTGACACCACAAAGGAATTTTATAAAATAATTAAAAATCTTAACTTAGAAGGTATTACAATTATTATGATTACTCATAAATTACAAGAGGTAATAAATGATGCTGATTGTATAATATCTTTAACAGGTGAAAAAGTTGAGTATCTTAGTAAAAAAGATTATATAGAAAGAGGAGAGTAATGGTAGAAGTTTTTAATGAATTAATGGGATATTTTTCATATCATTTTGTGATATATGCCCTTATTGTAGGAATTTTAGTTGCTCTTTGTTCTTCTTTACTTGGATCAACCCTTATTTTAAAAAGGCTTTCTTATATTGGAGATGGACTTTCTCATATTGCCTTTGGAGCCATTGGAATAGCTTCTATCTTAGATATTGCAAATCAAAGTATATTAGTCTTCCCAATTACTGCTCTTTTTGCTATTTTACTTCTTAGAATGGGGCAAAATACAAAGATAAAAGGAGATTCAGCAGTTGCTATGTTATCTGTAGGATCTTTGGCTGTTGGGTATCTACTTGTAAATTTAGCTCCTAACACTACAAATCTAGCTGCAGATGTTTGCATGACTTTATTTGGTTCAACTTCAATCCTTACATTAACAAAAGTAGATGTTTTTACTTGCATTGTGCTATCTATTTTTGTTATAATAATATTTATACTATTTTATAATAAAATTTTCTCTGTTACTTTTGATGAAAATTTTGCAAAAGCAACAGGTATAAATGTAAATTTATATAATTTTATTATTGCAATTACAATTGCTGCTGTAATTGTTGTTTCAATGAATTTAGTAGGATCTTTGTTAATTAGCGCACTGGTAGTATTTCCGGCTCTCTCATCTATGAGAGTGTTTAAAAACTTTAAAGCTGTAATTATATCTTCTAGTATAATTTCAGTACTTTGTGCATTTATTGGAATTATTATTTCAATTCTTTATTCAACTCCTGTAGGTAGTACTATTGTTATCATGAACATATTAACATTTTTAATGTTTAGTTTATTTTCGGTAAAAGGAAGGTTATTAAAATGAAAAATAAAGTAAAAATAATTGCTATTATTCTTATGGTGATGATGTTATTTACAGCATGTTCTTCTAGTGGAAATACAAATGATACAAATAGTGACTCAGGTAGTGTTATCGATAATACAAGTGAAAATGAAGACAATGTAGATAATGCTGATAGTGCTGAGGGTAGTAATGCTAGTGGTATAGATTATGATTTAACTACTTTAAGCTCAACTATGGTATTTTCTCAAGTATATGATATAGTGTATTATCCAAATAATTATATTGACAAAACTTTTAAAATACAAGGAATTTTTGAAAGTTACAACAAC
>CAYJAA010000097.1:2530-3029 GCA_964368185.1 uncultured Lachnospiraceae bacterium
TTGTCATCAATGATTATATGTTAGATTTTAGGTTGGTTTTACACTTCCAAATCAAAGCGATATTATTACTATAGAAGGTACTTTTTTATCTCAAGCAGTAGGGGATGGAACTTATTATTATATACAAGTATCATCTCTAGATATGTAATAATCATATAAATTGATATTAAGTAATAAACAATGAGTTATATATAAATATGATTCATTGTTTATTTTTTTACCCATAATATTTTCTAAAATAAAAAAAGTATTTTAAATAAATTCTTTATGTCAAAATTATAGATATTTACATATTATAATTTTGAAAGGGAGGATATAATTTATGTCTATAGAAAATAATATGATAAATCAAACAACAAGAGAAAATTCAATTACTGATATAATTGAGTCAGTGGCCCTTGAGCAAGTTGCACTTTCTCAAATTTTAAGTGCAGAAAGTGAAAAAATAAAGAAGGTAATAAGCCTTGAAAATGTAGTAAACAGTGATTTACTAGCGGTA
>CAYJAA010000098.1:0-2630 GCA_964368185.1 uncultured Lachnospiraceae bacterium
ACCATATTTACTACTTTTATAATATTATTAATAAAGTGGCATTATTCTACTAAAGCAAAACTGCCACTACCAATTTAGGTAGTGACAGTTTGTTTCTTTGCTAGTAGGCATATATAGGAGTATATCTTTTTTATTTTATAAAACATATTTCAGTAGCTTGAAAGTAAATAATATAAATTTATTTATATTAAGAAGAAAGGAGATGAGTAAAGTGAGTGAAGTTAAACTAAATGAAAAACATAAAATTTTTTGCGATTTATACATACACTACAATTTAGATTCAATGAAGGCATATAAGAAAGTTTATAATTGTAGTGATAGTGTGGCAAAGTCAGGGGGAAATAGGATGTTAAAAAGGGATGATATTAGAAATTATCTACATAATAAGTTAGGAAGCAGTCAGAAGAATTTTAGTTTATCATCTGATGGAGTTTTAGAACAACTCACAAAAATCGCAACTTATAAAAATGATGTTATGGACGAAACAAAGGAAGTTATACAAACAAAGGATAAGTTAAAAGCTTTAGAGCTTATGGCTAAGTATCATAAATTATTAACTGATAATGAACAAAAGACATTTGAAGATATTCATATTAGGATAAAGGAAGATAATTAATTTATTGATGTGAATTATATTAAATATTAAAAAAGTATATTTCTAAGAGTATTTTAAAAAATAATACTCTTTTTTAGTTTGTTTAAAATTTCTTTTAGAAAGGAGATGAACTAGCTAGTTATTTATTATGGATGGAAATATAAAAAAGAAGATAAGACATATAACAATTGATAAAGAGGTCTTTAATGATGCATATATACCTTATTTAGAAAATAAAGACAGAAACTTAATTATTTATGGAGGTGCGGGAAGTGGTAAGAGTTATTTTATTGTTCAAAGATATGTTTATAAAATAATTAAAGAAAAAACTTGTAATTTAATAGTGGTAAGAGCCTATGCTAATTTAAATAAAACTTCTACCTTTGCTCTTTTTAAACAAGTAATAAATCTCTGGGGTTTAGCTCATTTATTTATTATAAGTAAAACGGATTTATCCATAAGGTGTAGGGTAAATGATAATGAAATTGTATTTAAAGGTTTAGATGATAGAGAAAAGATTAAATCAATTACTTTTCCTAGTGGGGAAGCTACTGATATATGGGTAGAAGAGGCAACAGAGATTTCATATGAAGATTATAAGCAGTTGCAAATAAGGCTTAGAGGGGGAAAAAGTAGCAAGCAAATGCTTTTATCTTTTAACCCTATTAATGCTACTCATTGGATTAAACGGGAAGTCATTGATAAAAACAAGGCAAGTGTATTAAAAACAACTTATAAAGACAACAAGTTTTTAAATGAAGATGATATTAAGACTCTTGAGGACTTTAAAGAAAGTGATTTATATTACTATGATGTTTATTGCCTTGGCAGGTGGGGAGTTACTGGAAGCACTATATTTAGCCCTAAAGCTATTAATGACAGATTAGATAATTTAAAAGAGCCTGTTAAGGTAGGGTATTTCATATATGAGTATATTGAGGAGAAGATAAAAAATATTTCTTTTATAGAAGATGAAAAGGGATATATCAAGATATACAAGGATAAAAAGGAGGGTCATCCTTATGTTATAGGAGGGGATACCTCTGGGGAGGGAAGTGATTATTTTATAGGGCAGGTTTTAGATAATACTACAGGGGAACAAGTGGCAACATTAAGACATCAATTTGATGAGGATTTATATACTCACCAGATGTATTGTCTTGGGATGTATTTTAATGAGGCTTTAATAGGTATTGAGGCAAATTTTTCTACATATCCAATAAAGGAATTACAAAGGCTTGGGTATTTTAATCAATATGTAAGAACAAAAATAGACTCTTATACAAATAATTCCTTAAAGGCCTATGGATTTAAGACAACTAAAAATTCAAGGCCTGTTTTAATTGCAAATTTAGTAGGGATTGTAAGAGAGGAGGCACATCTTATTAATGACAAAGTTACATTAGAGGAGATGATTACATTTGTTAGAAATGAAAAAGGAAGAGAGGAGGCAGAAAATGGTTGTCATGATGATACGATTATTGCTCTTGGTATCGCATATATGATAAGGGAGCAACAAAAATTTTTACCACAAGGTGGTGGAGGAAATAACAACTTGAAATATGAAGGCTTTAGTAGCTGTGATGTAGAAAGGGAAGTAGAGGTAATATGATAAAAATATTAGAAATTATATGTTTTTTACTTATTATTTATAACTTATTTTTGATAGGGGAAAGACTTAAGGAAAACCCTAAAAATAATAATATAAATAAAAGTAGGGATGTAGTAAACAAATTTAAAAAAGAGAAAAAAATCGAAAAGACGGTTTATGATGATTTTGTAGAAAGGGTGGATGAGTTTAAACCATTATGATAAATATAGAAATTGAAAAAAGTGATGAGTGGGTTTTATATGAAAAAGGGCAAAATTATTTGTCAACACAAGGTATTTATGATCTTACAGATAGGTGTATTAGGTTTTACCATGGGGATCAGTGGAAGGGGATAAAAAGTGGAGCAATCGAGCCAATTGTATTTAATTATATCAAGCCAGCTGTTAAATATAAAACATCAAATTTAAGTGTAAATTCTTATAG
>CAYJAA010000098.1:2640-2994 GCA_964368185.1 uncultured Lachnospiraceae bacterium
TGTTATTTATTCTCCAAATAACTATGAGGATATTGAATATCAAAAGGAGATGGAAAAAGTATGTAAGATGTTAAACAGGTATGTTTCTTCTTTATGGCAAGAGGAGAGGTTAGACAAAAAGCTTAGGGAGATTATTAAGTCTTCTTGTGTTACCTCTGAGGGGATTTTATACATTAACTATAACATCAAGAAAAAAGAGGTTGAGTTTGAAGTTTTAAATAAAACTGGGGTTATGTATGGAAATGAGAATGATAAT
Organism: uncultured Lachnospiraceae bacterium; assembly: GCA_964368185.1. Lineage (GTDB taxonomy): Bacteria > Bacillota > Clostridia > Eubacteriales > Anaerofustaceae > CAYJAA01. The sequence goes on from CAYJAA010000098.1 coordinate 2,897, forward strand.
GAAATTGAAAATCAGCCTTATATTTTAATTAATTTTAGAAAGCCTGTTTCTATTATTAGGAAGGAGGCTTTTAATAGTGGTGTATCAAAGGAAGATTT
>CAYJAA010000099.1:0-1287 GCA_964368185.1 uncultured Lachnospiraceae bacterium
GGGGTAAAAGCCTATTATTATTTTCGTAAATATTAAGACCTCCCGATGGTTCCCTAAAGGGAACGGGAGGCTTTGCTTTTTATAAATAAAAAGCACCATATTTACTACTTGTATACTCTTTATTAATGAGGTGTTTAAATGGAATTAGTAAAATAAAAATACAAGAGGAAAAGGTTGTGATTATAGGCAAAAAAGTAAAACAGCCACTACCTAAATTGATAGTGGCTGTTTATATTTATACCCTGTATTTAATACCCTTTTATTTAGCTAATATTCTTTTTTATCAGCATTATTAGCTTCCTTTAGTTTTTTTGCTAAATCACTCTTATCTATTTCCTCATATGGGAAATAATCAACTCTATAAGCATAATTCCCCTCTTCATTATAAACCCCAAAACTTATGTAGTAAAAACCTATTCCAGCCTCATCAAAGGCTTTTTTAATTTCTTTTACCGCCTCTGCTCCACTTTCGTAGTCAGTATTCCCACTACTAAGATTTAGGGATATATCAATAACTCCAGCTTGTTTTCCCATTACTTTCGTATCATATTCCTTATCAAGCTCAAGACCTTTTCCATCAATCCCACCACCAGTATCACTAAACTCCTCAAGTCTATTTTCTATATCTTCTTTTGTTATAAGATAAGCAGATGCATGAAAGTACTCTCCCCTAGCAAAAAGAGGATTTTCTTCTAAGGTTTCAAATAAAGCTTCTGCTTCCTCTCTATAATCCCCAGTAATTCGCTCCATTACATTATAGCCATTTGTAATATTACTTTCATAGGTGTCATAATTTAGTTTACCACTCATACTATAAGAAAGCACAAACACTAAGTCCTTAGATTCTTCACTTGATAATGTTACATAATAATTACTGTCTTTAAAGCTATAAAAAATTTCTTTGTTAAGAGATAAATCAGGATAGGTGTTATTTATATATTCATTTGCCTTTTTATTTACGATAAATTTTGATACCGGGTTTCCTAAGAAGCCGTTTGCTATATAAAGAAGTCCTAAAATTAAAATACAAGCAACAACAATAGATAAAATTTTAAGTGTTTTTTTCATTATTTTTCCTCCTTATTAAATCCAAAATGTAATAAAAATCCAATTAATGAGCCAAAGGCTGCAAGACCTAAATAAATCAAAGCCCAGTAAAATGGGGGAAGAAAGGCCTGAATAAAATCTCCATTTAAAGCGTATCCAAAAGAGTCATAAAGCCATCTTAAATATACCAGCAAAAAGACAAAACCTAGTACATATATAGATTTTTTCCCAAGGGCAAAA
>CAYJAA010000099.1:1297-2916 GCA_964368185.1 uncultured Lachnospiraceae bacterium
TCCCAAAAAGTATCCCAAGAGCTATGATAATTAAAGTTATAGTAATTAAATTTTTCTTTATCTTTAAAATAATATTTTTCTCTGCTTTTATAAAAGTTTCTTCCCTTCCATAAAGCTCACTACAGTTTTTACAAGACTCTATGTGATTCATCACAGCCTTTTTACTTTCTTCACTAGCCACTTCATCTTTAACTAGGGGCATTAGATCTACGCAAATATCACATGATATTTTACTCATAAGAATAACCCTCCTTTACTAATATTTCTTTTAATTTTTTTCTTGTTCTAAAATCAATTACTCTTGCGGAACTTTCAGAAATTCCTATTCTTTGTCCAATTTCATAAAAGGAAAAGCCGCTAACCCTCATAAGGATAATATCCTTTGCCTTTTCACTTTCTAAGTCAAGTAAAAGGATAATTCTTTCTATAACTTCTTTATCTCCGATACTATCTTCATCAAAATAATCTTTTTCCCTTATGTATAGTTCAAGGCGTTCTTTTAAGCTTTGATGTCTTTTTTCTTTTCTTATAAATTCAAACCATTTTAGGCGAGCAATTCCAAAAAGCCATGTTTTAATATTAGAATTTCCTTTGAAAGTTGGTAAGGATTTTATGGCTGTTAAAAAAACTTCTGAGGTTAAATCTTGTGATACTTCTTGATTTCTTGATAAGTGATATAAAAAATAGTATACATCTTTTTTATATAACTCATATAAGTGTTCTAGCTTCATACTTACCTCCCTTCATTAAATGAGTGACATTTTTCTTTGTTTTGTTACAAAAAGTTTTATTTTTTAAAAATAGCCACCTATTTATCTAGGCGACTACTTAAGAAAGATTTATTTCTTTATTTAATAAATCTTTTACATTTCTTCTATATCTTTTAAACCCTATCCACCTTAAGGAGCTTTGAGAAAATTTTTTATAAAAATCTTCTTTTGTGATAGACTCTTCTTCCTTTATAGAAATAATATATTCTTTTCTTTTTCCATAAAGTTTAGAGTGAGTAGAGTTTTTAGCCTCTTTATTATAAGGGCATACATTTTGGCATATATCACAACCATATATATAATTTTTAGTATCTATATCTTCAATTCTTTTTTGGGTTTTATAAGAAATACATTTTTTTGCATCAATATTAAAGTCCCCTAAAATCGCCCCACTTGGACAAGCCTTTTTACATAAATCACAGTCCTCACATTTTTTTCCCCTAATGTTATCATAAGTAAAGTCTGGCTTTAAGGGAGTATCAACTAAAATATGCCCTAAATACAAAAAGCTTCCAAAGTCTTTATTTATTATAGAGGTGTTTTTACCATAACTTCCAAGACCAGCAAGAAAAGCAAGGGAACGGTCTGAGAGAGGGGAAGTGTCTACATTTATTTTATAGTTTACTTTGTATTTTTTATTCACTTCCTCCATTAGCTTTGTAGCCAGCTCTTTTAAATATATATGATAATCAAGACCCCTTGCAGATTTCGAGATTAAATATTCTCCCTCTTTTAGGGTTTCATCATAATCAAAGTTATAACTTACCCCAAAGGCAATAATAGACTTGTAAGAGGGAAGTTCACTTACATAATCAAAGGTTTTTAAAAAGCCTTTTTTATTAAAAGTAG
>CAYJAA010000100.1:0-2810 GCA_964368185.1 uncultured Lachnospiraceae bacterium
GTATCATATTTACTAACCTAGTGGATTTTGACACCTTATATGGCCACAGAAACGATCCTAGTGGGTATGCAAAAGCTCTTATGGAGTTTGATGAGAATATTCCTAGAGTATTAGAAGCTTTAGGGGAAGAAGACATTTTAATTATTACAGCAGATCACGGGTGTGATCCAACTATGGAAGGCACAGACCATACAAGGGAGTATGTTCCCCTTATTGTATACGGAAAAAAGGTAAAAGAGGTAAACCTTGGAATAAGAACTTCTTTTGCTGATATTGCAGCAACTATAAGTGAATATTTAAATATTTCTCCACCAAAATATGGGGATAGTTTTTTAAAAGAGATATTATAAAAAAAATAGGTTCTATTAATAAGAGTATACTGATAAAATAAACTTTATAATCTAAAAGAAAAAGGAATGGTGTGAGCCATTCCTTTTATTTATATAAAATTTATTCTTTATAAAAATATAATTGTTCTTTTGATATCAAAAGAACCAAAACTACCGCTTTTTTGGCAAACCGGGGGGTAAAAGCCTGTTATTGTTGCCGTAAATATTAAGCCGCCCAAAATTCTCTATGAGAATGGACGGCTTTGCTTTTTATAAAAATAAAAAGCACCATATTTACTACTTATGTACTATTATTAATAAAGTGGCATTATGATACTAAAATAAAACTGCTACTATCAATTTTGGTAGTGGCAGTTTGTTTCTTTACTAGCAGCTGTATATAGATAGAGCCTATTTTTTATTTATTATAGGGGTTTTATTGGATGTCTTAGGACAGTTTTCAATTTAGAAGGGTCGCATTTAGATGGATCACTTAAATAAATTTCATGATGAAATTTTTCATTTGTTATATTTTGGATATATCCATTTTCCACTATAAAACTTTCCATTTTTTCAACTGTTTTAGGTTCTTCATCATAAGGGCCTATATGCATACACTGAACACAAAGCCCCTCATCATATGTAAAAAATTCAAGTTTTGAAAGGTCTAATTTTTTCTTTTTTTCTGCTGTTTCAACAGCCCAGTGAAAATCTTTTTCTTTTATAAAGTCAGGAAGTCTTATTAAACAAATCCAGTTAAAAGTATCTTTTCTCCTGTAGTCTACTCCAGCTATATTTTCTTGCCACCAAAAACCTTCAAGTGGTGGCACAACATATTCAAAAAAACCTTCAATTTTATAAGGGGTTTTATAACTCATTTTTAGTGTATAAGCTACTGCGTATAAAAGAGGAATAGCTTTTTTATACTCTCCATCTTCTTTATTAGGATCTCCCTTACCTTTTATAGCAATAAAATTCATTTTAGGAATATTTACAATTGCGGGGGTGGTTTTAGGGTTATAGAATTCTTTATATTCTTTCTTAAAATCAAAAGGCATTTTTTTCTTTTCCTTCTCCTTTTATTTATTTATTATTATATCTTAGATATTAAAAATTGTATATATTTTCAGCTAATATTCTTTTATACACTTAGGAAATGGAAAAAATATGATTATCTTTAGCTTAGATATTGACTTATAGGTCGCTTTTTAATTATAATATATTATTATGTAAGAAGAATTAACAAGGCAAGGAGAATATTTATGCAAGAATATAACTTTAAAGAAATAGAGAAAAAATGGCAAGATATTTGGGATAGAGAAGAATGTTTTTACGCAAAAACTGGGGATGATAAAGAAAAGTTTTATGCGTTAGTTGAATTTCCATATCCATCAGGGCAAGGGCTTCATGTAGGACACCCTAGACCTTATACAGCTTTGGATATAATCTCTAGAAAGAAAAGGTTGCAAGGATATAATGTATTATTCCCTATGGGGTTTGATGCTTTTGGGCTTCCAACAGAAAATTATGCAATTAAAACAGGGATTCACCCAGCAATTGTAACAAAAGACAATATCGCTAACTTTAAAAAACAACTTAAATCTTTAGGGTATTCTTTTGATTGGTCTAGAGAAGTAGATACAACAGACCCTAATTATTATAAGTGGACCCAGTGGATATTTTTAAAGTTATTCGAAAAAGGTCTTGCATATAAAAAAGAATTTCCTATTAACTTTTGCACAAGTTGTAAGGTGGGGCTTGCTAATGAAGAAGTTGTGAATGGGGTGTGTGAAAGATGTGGGGGAGAAGTAGTAAGAAAAGTAAAAAATCAGTGGATGCTTAAAATTACTGAGTATGCTCAAAGGCTTTTAGACGACCTTGATTCAGTGGATTATATTGATAGAGTAAAAGCAAGTCAAGCTAACTGGATTGGAAGAAGCGAGGGAGCTGAGATTGACTTTTCAGTTGATGGATATGAGGATAAAATAAAGGTATTTACAACAAGACCTGACACTATATATGGGGCTACATATATGGTAATATCCCCAGAACATCCTTTTATTGAAAAGGTAAAAGATGATATTAAGAATTATGATGAAGTTTTAAAATATATTACAGAATGTTCTAAAAAATCTGATTTTGAAAGAACAGAACTTTCTAAGGAAAAGACAGGGGTTAAGTTAGAGGGCATTAGCGCTATTAACCCTATTAGTAAAGAAAAAATTAGTATATTTATATCGGATTATGTACTTATGAGTTATGGGACTGGAGGAATTATGTCTGTTCCTGCTCATGATCAAAGAGATTATGACTTTGCAAAAGCTTTTAATCTTCCAATTAAGCAAGTAATCTCAGGGGGAGATATTGACAAAGAAGCTTACAAAGGGGATGGAATTTTAATTAATTCTCCAGTAATTGAGGGCTTAAATGTAGAAGGTGCTAAGAAAAAAATAATTGATATAATTGAAAAAGAAGGTTTAG
>CAYJAA010000101.1:0-2789 GCA_964368185.1 uncultured Lachnospiraceae bacterium
AACTAGAAACTAAAAGCTTTATTGTTCCTGTTGAAAATTCATAATCTTCAAGCCATATTAAAAACATCTCCAGCTCATTTTTTGTAAGAGGTCTTCCGATAATGTCTTTTTCTAAACTTTCAAACATATTAGATATCTTAATATCTTTATTGTCTCCTCTTTGACTATGAACATCTTTTTCTACCTTTGGATTTAAAAACATATTTATAATATTTTTATATACAACTGTTTTATGTCCATTTTTGTTTATAATATCAACAATTCCCTCTTGTTGCCAGTATTTAAAAGCTTTTGATACATCTCCTTCAGTAAGAGATAAAACTTTTGATATCCCTTCAAAAGTAGGGGCTTTGGGGCTTTGTCTTTGACAACATTTCAGACCATATATATATACTTTAACATAGTCCCCCCTTGCTTTTATCATATAATGATTTATAAACATATTCTCTAAATTAGTGATGAAAGCATCATCATTGCTGTCATCATACATAAACTTATTCATATTAACACACCTTACAAAAAATATAAATCTATTATATCATATTTTTTGTGGTTTTATAATTTATTTAAAGGAATATTGGCTAAAATAATACTCCTATTAATATATAAGGTTTTTTTTAAACTTCTTAATATTTACCTAAAAATAAAAAAATAAAACAAATGTAGCATATTTTTATTTTTTATAGTAGAATATATTTAGAATTTGTATAAAGAGGTAACTTATATTGATTAGTGAACTAAAGCAAGGACAAAAAATTAGTGATAATTTTTTAATAAAGACTATTGATACTAGAAAAACAAAAAATGGCAAAGATTATTTCGATATTAATTTAAGTGATAAAACTGGAGATATTAATGGAAAACTTTGGGATGCTAGTACAAAACTAAATGATGGATATAAAAGCGGAGACTTTGTTTTTATAAGTGGAGACGTAGAAACCTTTAATGGAAGGCTACAACTTAGAATCAACTCTATGGATAAAGTAAAGCTTACTATGGAAGAAAAAGCAAAATTAATCCCTTGTTCTGATAAAGACCCAAATGTTATGTTTCAAGAAATTGTAAATATAATTGAAAATATGAAAAACCCTGAAATAAAAAAGGTTGCAAAGATTTATTTAGATGAAAATAAAGAAAATTTTCTTACATTTCCAGCCGCAAAATCTTTTCACCATGCAATTATAGGAGGCCTTATATTACATACTTATACGATGCTACAAGTGGCAATATCTTTAAGTAAAATATACACCTACATTAATAAAGATTTACTTTTTTTAGGTGTTATTATTCACGATATATGTAAAACAAGTGAAATGAAAACAAATGAAATAGGACTTGTTGAAGATTATACCTTTGAAGGTGAACTTTTAGGACACATTATCCAAGGGGTTTGTGAAATTGATGCTATTTGCAAAAGAGAAAACATAGATAAAGAACTTAGTGTATTAATAAAACACATGGTATTATCTCATCACTATCACCCTGAATTTGGAAGTCCAAAGTATCCTTTAATACCAGAAGCAGAACTACTGCACCATATAGATTTAATTGATGCAAGAATGAATCAAATGGAAAATCTAATGTTAAATACAAAGGAAAATGAATTTAGTCAAAGATTATATTTACTGGACAACAGAAGAATATATAACCACAATTTAAACAAAGAAGAACAAGGAGAGTATTAAGTCAAATGGAAATTGTTATTACCCAAGAAATGTTTTTTATCTTAACCTTTGCTATATTTTTAGCTATTAAATTTGGGATGTTTTTTAAAAGAAAAAGAAAGCTTGGAAACTTATTAATTGAAACCCCTAGTGGGATTAAAAATAGTGATCTTCCTTTCCAATTTTTAATGCTAGGTATTTTAGGAATTCTTTACTATTTCGTTTATACAAATGAAATTTTATCTGAGTCTAATATGTTATTTTTATCCTCTTTAGTAGGAATTTACTTTGCATATATATTATATGCGGCAGTGATTGCTATAAGCAAAAAAGGGCTTTATGAAAATGGTGTATCTTCTTTAGTAGGTATTTTATACTACTCAGAAATAGATGATTTTCAAGTTGCTAATAGAAGCAAAAATAAAGGTAGAGCTATTAAGTTTAAAAAGATACCTAAATTTTTAAAAGGATTTTTCGACCCAATACATTTTATGTTTATTACTGGAGACAGTGAGGTTGAAATAAGTAAACTTCTAAGGGAAAAATGTGATAGCATAAAAAGAAGACAAATGGAAAAACAACTAAAAAGAAATAAAAAGAAAAAGAAATAAAATAATTTTTATAATCTAAAAAGAAAAAGGAATGGTAAAAACCATTCCTTTTTTTATACAAGCTTTCTTTTATAAAAAAAGCGGAGTAATAAACCTGTTATTTCCCCTGTAAATATTAAGCGTCCTAAAAAAGAAAATACTATGTATAAAGTAAAACTGCCACTATAAATTCAGATAGTAGCACCTTTCTCCTTTATCAGTACTTTTCTATGGGAAAAACTATCTTTTTTCTCCTATTTACTAAATATATGCTATACTTTATAAAAAAGAATATAAATATAAGGAATAAATATGAAAAGTAAAGTGGTATTAATAACCGGAGCTAGTGGAGAAATCGGTAAAGCCTTAGCCCTGGCTTTTAGCAAAAATAATTACAGTCTTGTTTTACAATATAATAAAGGAAAAGAAAGTATTAACAATCTTTTAAGAGAAATAAACAAAGATTATAAAAAAGCAGTTGCTATAAAGTGTGATATAACAAAGGATGAAGAAATAAAAAATATGGTAAATATAG
>CAYJAA010000102.1:0-2747 GCA_964368185.1 uncultured Lachnospiraceae bacterium
AACAATTATTTTTTTTATAAAAGAAAAGATTATATATAAATAAAAGGAATGGCTTTTACCATTCCTTTTTCTTTTTTTTATTTATTCATCGTACGTCCCAAATTCGTACTCATACCCATCATCTTCATTTTCTTCTTCTATGTCTTTCTTCTCACTGTCTTTAGCTTCTTCTTCTTTTACTTTTTTGCTTTTCTTGTCTTTTTTATCTTTCTTAGTTTTGTCTTTGTCTTCATTTTCCTTCTCTTCCCCGTTCCCGTCTTCCTCTTTATTTTCATCATCTTCTTTTTTATCTTCAGCTTTTTCTAAGTGTTCTTCAATTTCAGAAGTAGGGATTCTTATAGTTTCGTTTTCAGCACTAATGATAGCTTCTTCTTTAGCTACATTTTCACTTATCCCTTTAACTTCATCTTCATAATATTCTTCTTCATATAATTCATAGCTTTGGTCAAATTCAAACTTCGTATAAAAATATAAAACAGCAAATATTATTGCAATGATAAAACTAGTGAAGACACTATAAAAAACATAAAGAATTCCAATCACAATAATTGATGCGATAACAGGAAGAATTACCTTTTTAATAAAACCATTTTCAAAAACATCTTTCATCTTTTCACCTCATTTAAATTTGTTGTATTTCCCTTAAATCCATTTCTTCAGGGACAAATTTTGTATACTTTCCATGGAAAGTTAATTTAGCAGTTTGGGTAGAGCCGTTTCTATTTTTTGCAATAATAACTTCTGTAGAATCATCTTCACTTTCTGGGTTATAATATTTATCTCTATATAGAAGCATTACAATATCTGCATCTTGTTCAATGGCTCCTGACTCTCTAAGGTCAGAAAGCATTGGTCTTTTGTTAGTTCTAGCCTCAGGGGCCCTTGATAGCTGACTTAGGGCAAGAACAGGACAGTCTAGCTCTTTAGCAATTCCTTTAAGAGCCCTTGATATAGCAGATATTTCTTGTTGTCTATTTTCTATTTTCCCAGATACTGTCATAAGCTGTAAGTAGTCAATTACGATTAAATCCAGCCCCTGGGTAGTTTTCAGCTTCCTACATTTACTTCTTAACTCGTTTATAGAAATCGAGGAAGTATCATCAATAAACATTTTTGTATTTTGCGTTTTTATATTTGAAAATGTTTTAGTTATTTTCTTCCACTCATTTGTATTTTGTTTACCAACTCTTATTTTTTCAGAATTTACCTCTGATTCAGCAGATATAATTCTCTTTGAAAGAGCACTTGTAGACATCTCTAGAGAAAAGACAGCAACACTACGGTTATGTCTAATAGAGGCATTTTGAGCAATATTTACAGCAAGGGCAGTTTTACCCATACTTGGCCTTGCAGCTAGTAAGATAAAGTCTCCTTTTTGTAGCCCTGCTGTAGCATTATCTAAATCATTAAAGCCAGTAGGGACACCTGTAATACTATCTAAGTTTTTAGACAGCTCATTTAACTCTTTTATTGTGGTTTCTAAAGCTGAAGGAAGAGGAGTAAAATCACTTGTGTTCCTATTTAAGGATATATCATAAATGGATTTTTCCGCACTCTCCATTATGTCTCCAATATCTTCTTTATCTAAATAACACTTATCTATTATAGCACCAAGGTTTGTTATTAACTTTCTTCTTATAGCCTTATCTTTTATGATATGACAATAATGAGCAACATTATTCGTAGAAATAACACTTTCTAAAAGTTTTGTAAGAAAAGTATAGCCGCCAATTTTGTCAAAAATATTTTCTTTTTGTAAGCTTTCTGATAGCGTAATAGTATCTACAGGGCTTCCACTGGAAGATAGCTCCATTATACACTTAAACACCCACTGATTTTGAGCTGCATAAAAGTCATCTGGGTCTAAAATTTCTGTTACTAAGTTGATAGTGTTGTTGTCAAGAAGCATACATCCAAGGACGCCAATTTCCGCCTCTAAATTTTGAGGCATTACTTTTATTGATAACTTATCTGACAACTTTATTCCCCTTTTACTACAAGTGTAATATTTGCATCAACATCTTTATATAGCTTTATTGTGATACTATGAGATCCTGCTACTTTTATATTTTCTTTTATAACAATTTTTCTTTTATCTAAGTCAATTTTTGTTTGATCAAGAATTGTTTTTCCAACTTCTTTATTTGTTATCGCTCCATAAAGTCTTCCGTCAGGACCAAGCTTAGACTTTATTACAAAACTTGTTTTTTCAAGTATATCTTTATTTTTTATTGCCTCAGCTTTTAGCTTTTCTTCATTAGCTTTTTCCTCAGCTAACTGGGCATTTAATTTGTCCATATTTTCTTTTGTGGCTTCTAAGGCAAGACCATTTCTGATAAGGTAATTTTGTCCATATCCCGGTTTTACATCTTTTATATCTCTAGCCTTACCAACATTTTTTACATCCTCAAGCAAAATTACTTTCATCCTTGCCTCCATAGTAATATTTTTAAGTATTATATCATAATATGGTTAAACTTACAATATTTATATGCCTTTAATAAGGGCTTTTTATTGATTTATTTTATATTAAATTATAAGAAAAAAAACAAAAGTCATTTATTATTTATATAATAATTTTTTGCTACAAATATCTACATATTGCAGTAATTCTTTATTTTATAATATAATAAAACAACATATGGAGATTTTGATGAAAAATGTGCTAAATTGTTATGATGTTAACATTATAAACAATCTTTATTCTTTAATTAAAAAACATGTAAAAAATGAATAAGTTGTTTTTT
>CAYJAA010000103.1:0-2700 GCA_964368185.1 uncultured Lachnospiraceae bacterium
CAGGAGTTGAGGGAATATAATTTTTTAAAAAGTTTGTAAAGTTTCTCTCTCCTATAAAGCAAATCCCTGTAGAATCTTTTTTAGTTGCATTTCTAAAGCCTTCTCTTAAGGCAATTTCCCTAATTTCACTTTTTTTCATATCCCCTATTGGAAAAATAACATTTTCTAGTTGATAAGAAGATAAAAGAGCTAGAAAATAACTTTGATCTTTATTTTGATCCACCCCTTTTAATAGTTTTACACCATCTTCACTATGCTCAACTTTAGCATAATGACCTGTAGCGATATAATCAGCCTCAATAACATTAAGTGCATAATCTAAAAAACACTTAAACTTTATTTCTTTATTACACAAAACATCAGGGTTTGGGGTTCTGCCTTTTTTATATTCATCTATAAAATAAGTAAATACATTATCCCAATATTCTTTTGTAAAGTTTACAGTATAACATGGAATATCCAGCTTCAAACAAACAGCCCTTGCATCATCATAGTCTTCTTCTGCTGTACAATACCCATCATCATCTACCTCTTCCCAGTTTTTCATAAAAACCCCAATGACATCATAGCCTTGTTCTTTTAAGAGATATGCACTTACTGCTGAATCTACCCCTCCTGACATTCCAATTACAACTTTTTTCAAATTACAATTCTCCTATAAAAGTATTTTGTTAATATTAACTTTCTTTCTCTGAAATAGTTCTAATTCTCTTTTTTGAGAAGAAAATAATATAATTTGTCTATTTTTTGCTATTTCATTTAAGTATTCACATATATTTTCAAATCTTATATCATCGTATTGAGTAAAACATTCATCTAGTATAATTGGCATATTTTTTTGTTTTAATATACTATCCATAATACTAAGTCTTAAAGCTAAGTACACTTGATCAATGGTTCCTTTACTAAGAGACTCAATCCCAACAATTTTCGAACTTTCTTCATCAAAAACACTAATGTTCATATCTTCACTAACTTTTATATCTTTATATTTATTATTAGTGATTTTCTTAACTATAGAGGCAATTTCTTCGTTGATGTTACTTGCAACACTTAGATGAATATTAGAAGATATGCTTTTAATACCATCTATAGCCTTATCAAGGGCTTGTAAATTATATTCATTTTCATAAATTAAACTTTCACATATATTGATATTTTCATTAATTTCTTCTAGCCTACTCAGTGACTCATCACTTTTTTCTACAATTCCATTAATTCTTGCTATCATATTAGAGACACTACTAATTTCATCATTGATTTCATTTAGATTTTCTTGTGTATAAGCTACATCACTAACTTTATTATTAAAGGTAGTATTTCCACTATATTTTCCTTGTAAGCTTTTTATATCTACTTGTTCTTCGATATTATTCATTAACTTTTTATTGTCTTCAAGCTTTGAATAAAGTAATCTCAGTTCTCCGCTTTTGTCTATTGCTTGTCTAAATTCATCTATATTTGAAATATCATTATCTGATAATATTTTAGATAGTCTTTCAGATAAAGTATTTTCATGAAGATTTAATTTGCTTTTATGTTCATCAATTTGTCCTAATACGCTTTCAAGATTTGAGATATTTGATTTAGTTTCAGTAATCTCTTTTGCGAATTTTAAGTTGCTTTTAAGTTTTTCTAGTAAATATTTAGGATCTTTTTCACTGTATTCATCTAATAGTTTGTTAATATCAATATAATTTAATTCAATCATATTTGATGTTCTAATAATTGAGGTATCATACTTTTCAAATTCTGTATGGGTTTTATTTAGTTTATGCTTATTTAAAAAGTTTAAAATAATTACAAATACACTAAAAGCTCCACTTATATAAAAAGGCATCTTAAAATTTGGAGATATTGTAAGGGAGAATACCCCTAGAGCAAATGTAGCAAAGGCAGCACAAACTGTAATAGTAGAAAATAGGTTTGAGCGCTTACCTTTTTTTACATAATTTTTTTCAATGTTAATATCTTTTTTATCAACAAGCTTTTTATTTAATTTTTCTACTGTGTCTAATCTATCTTGTAGAATTTCAATATCAGAAAGTATTTTTTCATAATTTCCATTATTTACTTCCTTTAACATAGTGTTTATGTTTTCTGTTTTAGCATTTATTTGATTTTTTACATTTTCTTCTTTTGATGATAAACTTTCAATGTCTTTACTAATTAAATTAAGCTTTCCTTCAATTGTTATAACTTCCTCATACATTTGTTTAGAAATATTTGCATATTTAGAAAATTCTTTGATTTTTTCTCCTATAGTATTATTTTCTAAAATAATACTTTTATATTTTAAATAAATCTTTTCATGTCTAGCTTCTTTACTATGAACTATATTTTCCCTTATACCATCTTTTTTACTATTTAAATCATTTAATTTTTCATTTAATTCTTTAAGGCGAATATAATGAGTTATATTTTCTTCTTTTAATTTTAAAATATTAGCCTGTTCTTGTTTTAATCTTTCAAGTTTTAACACATTATGACCTAAATTAGAGGTACTTTGTCTTTTTGTTCCAATTAATTTCTTTTGATTTTCTAAGGATTTAATAGCTAAGTTAATAGATATATCATTTGTAGCTCCTTGTTCAAAATTAGATAATATATCTTTTAACTCTTTTGCAAGACTTTCATCAGTTTTACTACTAAGCTGTTTTACAGACATAGTGTTTTTAAAAATACTATAATTGGTGTTTA
>CAYJAA010000104.1:0-931 GCA_964368185.1 uncultured Lachnospiraceae bacterium
CCTTTTTTGGCAAAACGGGGGGTAAAAGCCTATTATATTTCCCGTAAATATTAAGCTCGCCCAATCTTCCCTAAAGGGAAGGGACGGCTTTGCTTTTTAAAAAAATAAAAAGCACCATATTTACTACTTATATAACATTAGGTAGTAAAGGAGTGTTATGCTACTTAAAGTAAAACTACCACTATCTATTCAGATAGTGGTAGTTTATTTCTTTATTAAAAGATATATATTGAAGCATTCCTTTTGTTTTATATTAAAAAATAATAACTATTTTTTTACTCTAAAAGTTTTTGGTGCTTTTGTATACACAAGAATTAGGGCTAGGATAACATATACTACACAAAAGCCTATTGAACCTATTCCAAAGGTTAGGGCTGGTATTTCTGAGTTTGATAGTATATAACATCCTAAATAAGTTAGAAATTCAACCACGGAAAATAATCCACTTTTCATCTCATAATTTATATTATAAGGCTGGAGTAAATAATATAACACCATATTGTGAACGCTAAAAAATATGGACATTGCAATTATAGATATAAATATTACAAAATAATTTATACCGCTACTACCTCCTGATAGAAATAGTAAGGTTACTAACCCAGCACCAATTATAAAGGCTGGAATTAAATTGATAAATACAATAGACTTTAACCTATGGGTAAAGAAAATTAAAATATCTTTTGGTCTTTTGAAAAAATTATAAGTTAGCATACTATTATCACAATTAAAAAACATTATTCTGGTAATATCTTTCCCTGAATTTAAAAAATACATCAGTATTAAAGTAAAAGAAAAGATTTCCATAATAACTTCATTTACTATAAGTTTTATGTCTGGATAAAATATAACTGCACTAGATAATAAGATAATAATCCCTAATAAAATAAGAGAAATTCTATTTGCCATTTTCCCTAGTACTTTTCTATGT
>CAYJAA010000104.1:952-2695 GCA_964368185.1 uncultured Lachnospiraceae bacterium
ACCACCATCCACCTCAATACTTTTTTTCGCATTATCTATTAAAATAGCACTCGTATCAATTACGACATTTTTTTCAACCAGTAGTCTTTTACACAAGCTTTGATACTTATTGAATTTTATAATATAAAAAAGTGAAAAAATTCCAAATATTAAAACTGGTAAAAATCCTATAAGAAAAATAAGGGGCTTGATACTATATCCTAAAATAAAAGGTGGAATATAAGCTACAAGTAATGATAAAACAACCCATATCCATGTAGTTTCATTTGGTAGGTTTTCATTTTTTACTTTACTATATTTTTCATATTTTCTTAAATAGAAATATACAAATATCATTTTTATAGATACTACAAATATAGGCATAATCAAAGATATCCCTATATTTACTTGAGCTAAACTGCCAAAAATTAAAGTAAATGGCATAAGACCTATAAGCATTTTACTGATAAAATAAAAATAATTTGAAAGAGAATATTTTTTAGCATCCATTTTCATCAAAGTTATTCCATAATATTTATCCTTTGAAGGGTTAAAAAAGCTAGTGTTTAAAAAAGCCCCAACAATTGTAAGAAATATAAATATATGTATAAATCTATCCCCTGAAGGTGCTTTCATACTAACAGCTGGTAAATATACTAAAATAAAAATATATAGAAATTTCCCAAGAAATATTGATGAAAACTCTTTTATCCCACTAATTACATTAGCCGCTATTTTTACGGCTTTATCTTCATATATCTTGTCTGATATAAGCTTTTTTATTAATGGAATGTATTTTAGGGAGTAAATAATGCTATTAACTATATATGTGTTTTTAAGTTTAAAAGATGTTATAAATGTACTAATCATTGATCTCACCTTTTAAAGATTTAATGATTTTTTCTTTAAACTCTAAATCATTTAAATCTTCATCTTTAATTAAAGTAAAAATTCCATCATTTAAAATTACAATCTCATCACACAAATCAAGAGCAAGCTCCATAATATGAGTAGAAAATATAATGATTTTATCTTCTTTCATTGTTTTAAGAAGCTTTTTCATCTCCTCCGCTACAACAACATCAAAAGAAGTCAGTGGCTCATCTAGTAGAAGTATACTTGGATTAGCAATAAAATTTACAAGCATTTGCATTTTATTTTTCATCCCATGAGAATAATCTTTTAAAAGTCTTCCTCTATCTTCAAAATCAATATTTACCATATCTAAATATTCATCAATAGATTTTAAATTATTAATTTTTTCTTTATTAATATCTATGAAAAATTTTAAAAATTCTCTTGCTGTTAAAAATTCTGGAACAATAGGAACTGATAAAACATACCCTACATCATCATAGTCAATACCCTTCATATCTCCATTGTTTTCAAGACTAATCTGTCCACTATCTATATCAATATCTTGATTTACACAATCAAAAAAAGTGGTTTTCCCAGCCCCATTTCTGCCAAGTAAAGCGTAAATCTTCCCTTTTTCAAACTCAAAATTCCCACCTTTTAAAACTTCTTTTTCTCCAAAGCTTTTTTTAAGATCCTCTATTATTAATTTCATATTTCAAGCCTTTCTCTATTCATTATTTTAATGTTAAAAATATCTCTTATTCTATCATATTATAGTTTATTTTGCAATTATGGGTAGGAGGAATACCCATAAATAAATTTTATAATATAAGAAAAAGGAATGGAAAAAACCATTCCTTTTATTTATATATAATCTTTTCTTTATAATAAAATAATTGTTCTTTT
>CAYJAA010000105.1:0-2629 GCA_964368185.1 uncultured Lachnospiraceae bacterium
TATTGTAGCTTTAGCTGAAGATGAAGCTCATATGACAAATTTAATGAATTATAGGTTTGATAAAAATTCTTTAGGAAATCATAGTTTTGGAAATCTTTTTTTGGCTGCTATGAATGAAATAAGCAGTTCTTTTTCTAAAGCAATTAAAAACACAAGTGAAGTTTTAGCTATTAAAGGAAGGGTTTTACCAGTTTCAGAAGGGGCTGTAACTCTTTGTGCTAAATTAGAAGATGGAAACAAAGTATATGGCGAGTCTAAAATACCAAAAGCTGTAGTAGAAAGCGGTAGTAAAATATCAAGGCCATATATAAAGCCCAATAATATTATGGCTTATGAGGAGTCTATAGAGGGAATTAAAAATGCGGATATAATAATACTTAGCCCAGGGAGTTTGTATACAAGTCTTCTTCCTAATTTACTTATAAAGCAAGTTAGTAAGGCAATAAGTGAGAATAAAGAAGCTAAGAAAATTTATATTTGTAATATTATGACGCAACCAGGAGAGACAAATGATTTTAATATAGGAGATCATATATCCGCTTTAGAAGATCATATTCCTTATAAAATTTTTGATTATGTTTTATATAATACTGGAAGTATAGATAAAGAATATGTAGAAAAATATCAAAAAAGAGGATCGAATTTAGTGGGGATAGAGTATCCTAAGCACTTAGAGGAAAAGTATAATTTTATTGGTATAGATTTAGTAGATATTGACACAGGGAAGGTAAGGCATAACGCAAAGGTGTTGTGGGATAAAATAAATAAATTATAAAAAAAAACTATTTAGTTTATTTACTAAATAGTTTTTTTTAATTAAGCCAGTATAATTATTTAATATCGCTAAATAGGGTAGGGATACTACAAATAGCTCCTATTCCCACTAATCCATAAACACTACGAGCAAGGAAAGTTGTGCTACCACCAAATAGCCAAGCCACTAAGTCAAAGTTTAAAAAACCTATTAGACCCCAGTTTATTCCACCAACGATAATTAATAATATACAAATTTTATAAAAAATATCCATATTTCTCACCCTCCTTTAAATTATTATTTGCAAACTTTATATAAATATACATATCATTTATTTATAAATAAAAAAAGACCTATTATACTTTTTATAATAGGTCATAAATATTATTTTTATGAATGTAGGTCATTATATTCATCTATAAACTTTTTTGCATTTACACTATCAGAGGCATAGTCTCTAAGCTCGCTACCAAACCACTGAGTTGTTTCAGAACCTTTTCCAGCTAAAACAACAATAGAGTTTTTAGGGGCTGTAAAGATAGCTTCTCTTACAGCTTGGGTTCTATCTTCTATTAGTTCATATTTACAGTCTTTATCCATATACTGAGCTATATCCATACATATATGGGTAAAGTCTTCTTTGTAAAGGTCATTTGAGGTTAGGAACACTTTTTTTGAATATTTAGAGGTAATGCTCCCAATTTCTTTTCTTCTATTTAAGGCTTTTCCTCCTGGCGCTCCTGTTAGGGTGATAATAGTTCTACCTGGATATTCTATTAATATAGAGTCATATAGGGTTTGTAAGCTAAGGCCATTATGGGCGTAATCGACTAAGGCAATAATGCTTTCATCTTTAGTTTTATATACTTCCATTCTTCCTTTAGCCCTAGCATTTTTCAGGCCGTTTTTTATATTTTTTACTGGGATATTTAAAGTGAGGCAGCTACTTATTGCAGCTAAAGCATTTTCCACATTAAATAGCCCTGGCATACCAAGGGAAAAGTTTTCCCTTTTTTCATTTATTACTACATCAAAAGTAATAATATCATTTTCTTTTTTGATATTGCTAGCAAAAATATTGGCATTTTTATCTTTTTTACTAAAAGTTATAATGTTAGTATTAGTATCTTTAGCAGCTTTTAAAACATCTTTAATATAATCACTATCTAAGTTAATACAAGAAGTTTTACAAGACTTAAACATTTTAAGTTTTGAGGTAAAATAGTCTTTAAAATCAGGGTGTTCCATAGGGCTAATATGATCTGTAGAAATATTTAAAAAGATTCCTACATCAAAGTTAATCCCACCTACTCTATAATGCTTATAGGCTATACTAGATGTTTCTACAACAAAATAAGATAAATCATTTTCTTTTGCTTTATAGAAATGTTTTTGTAGTTCTAAAGATTCAGGAGTTGTTCTCATTGATTCTAGAAGTTTATCACCATCATAGCTATCAATAGAAGATACAATACCACAAGGTTTTTTATTTTTCTCATTTAAGTAGTCATCAATAATACTTTTTACATAATACGAAGTTGTACTTTTGCCTTTTGTTCCAGTAATGCTAATAGTTTTTAGTTGTTTTTCATTAGTGTAAAATAATATGCTACATATACTAAGGGCTTTTCGAATGTCTTTTACGATAATATAAGGAATATCTTCTTTTATGTCATATTGTTTTTCGCTTATATAAAAAATGCTCCCTTTTTCAGTAGCCTCATTTAAATATTTTTCTAAAAAATAATTACCCTTACAAATAAACAAGGTATCTTTTTTAACATCTTTAGAGTTATATGTTAAATGACTTATGTTACAGTCATTGTTTTGTATATCTAGCGAGTGGCTTACTATTAAGTTTTCTTTATTTAATTT
>CAYJAA010000106.1:0-2590 GCA_964368185.1 uncultured Lachnospiraceae bacterium
ATTTTTAAATTCATAGCTAGTTGAAAACTTATATTCATCAATTGTAGAGTGAGTAATCCAATGATATTTTGAAAATTCTGGCATATTGTGAATATTTTGCTTCATAATATTTAATCGAACTCTATCTTTTGCTATATCGAGTAAGTCTGCAAGCCGAAGTAATATCATCATATATTTTATACTCAAAACCTCAGAGCGTGCATTTGATTTCAGATTGTAAACATCTGTAGCGTCAAATCCATGCGCCTCAGATACTGTAGCAATACTGGATCAAAAAATTCTTGCAGCAAAAGTTTTGTTTTTCGCTTTTCATTTGCATTATCGTCAATTAGGTTATTTAAAAGATTTTCATAAGCAATTTTCCACTCTGTAAATATTTCATCTGAAGTAGCATGATCTTTAGTAAAATTATTAAAATTAGGCTGGATTACCATGGCGATATCGTGAAAATAACAACTTAAATATAATATAAAATAATCGATTGATTTAATTTTAAGTTGTGAAATCATTTTGCATACATGGGTTGAACACTTGATAAGTTCGACTGAATGTTCGTGGTCGTGAGGAGTGTAATAGTACAAAAATCTAGCACCATTTTTCCATAATGACGAAACGTATTTATGTGATAATATTAATATATCAATTTGCTGTGGAAGTTTTACATACTGTCTAAAAAAACCTAAGACTTCATAAATTGACATATCAACTTTTTCGTAATGATATTTTATTGATTTATCCAAAATGTTATTTGTGAACACAAAAAAATCATCAATCTGGAAATTCTTATTTCGTATATAGGCTAGAATTCTAAGTTCAAAATACTTTAGAGGTCTATTTTCATACTTTGTTATTTCTATTCTATCAGAGAGATGAACATCATAAATTTTTGATATGTAAGCGTTTAGTATTTTACGTCTGTATTCTTTTGAAAATTTAAATACTTCTCTATCATACTCAAAGCCAAAACCTAAGGAATATGATACATGTTCATGTCGATTTTCAAATATCAATTTTTGATAATTTATGAAACTTTTTAAGGCAAAATTTCTTTTTGCATGATTTACTAAAGAATAGCGTGGTACGAAATTTTTGCAAATTTTTTCTAGCTCTCCATAAGGGTTAAAATCGTATTCATTTAATAGCAATGATTTTGAAAAATATAAATTATCATCAGTGATTTGACGTAATAATTTTTTTTCAAATTTGTTTATTTTATCAATAAAATTATTTTTACCGTTGTCCGTATCTATTACACTCAAAATAATATGTGCCTCAGCACTAAAAATATCTTCATCAAAATTTTTAAAAATCATTTCTAGTGTTTCGATATCGAATGGCTCTGCATTGTCTATTTTGTCAATGTAATATTTTTTGTAAAAATCACTTTCAGTGGATTTATTATTTTCTGAAGTTCTTCCAAATAATATTTTTTTTCTGTATAAAAAAAATTTATTATACCTTTTTAAAAGTGATTTGTAATGTTCATCTTTGGTGTTGTCATTTTTTTCCAATTCAGCTTTAATCGCTTTCTGCAACACATCAATTTTTTGTTCAAAACTAATGTCTTGTAAGGGATCAAAAGTATTATAAATATCATGGGCAAGTTGTGATGCCAAATTTACGACTGGTCGTAGAAAATTTTTTCCTACGTTGATTGAACCACTTAATTTTTCAAAACTACTTTTCTTGTCAGTTTGGTGAATTTTTATACGGTAAGGTATGTCATGAATGCAGACAATGTCCTCTTTAAGCAATATTTTCGCTATGATATTGTTTATATTATCTTGAAGCTGTTCAATACACTTTTTTGCGTCATCTTCTTCGTATTGCTTATGTGTATAAATGACTGAATCGTCAACATAATAAAACGATTTCCCCTCAAATTCTTTCTCAAATGCTTTTGAGATTAAAACCATGCCAATATTACCAAAATAGTAAGCTTGTGGTAAACCCTGAGGAAGGCCTAAGTTAGGTCTTGATGATGTCGACTTATAATCAAAATACTCCTCATAATATTCACTTAATTCAGCTTCGCTTTTTAGGTTAATTATTTCAAAATATAAAAGTTTTTTTAGTAAAATTTTATATACATCAAGCTCTTCTTTTTGATAAATAGTTGAAATTTTATCTAAAATAAAACTATAAATAAAATTTGGATTAAGAGAAGGAAAATATTTTTTTAAATCTAAGCATATTTCAGTCTCATATATATCAGTAGTTTTTGCATTATTGAATTCATTTAAGATAGCATCTGTATATTCTTTGTATTTAGTTCTCCAATTAAAGAAAATTTCTTCATAAGATGTTGATGGCATATTTCCATAAAAATTTGACGGGAAAAGTTGACTCACATCAGATAAAACACGTTTACCATCACTATCTTCTTTGTAAACTAAAATATTTAGTAAGCATACAATACATATTTGAGTAATTAAATCTGCTGTGTGTATGGGCCTCGTTTCAATTTTCCCTGTTTCTTTATCATATTTTTTTGCTTTGAAGTATACTTTAACTTCGAAAATTTTTTTTTCATCAGCAATTATTTCTTTTAATTTGTATTTACATTTTTCAATTGTTTTTTTTATTAAGT
>CAYJAA010000107.1:0-2520 GCA_964368185.1 uncultured Lachnospiraceae bacterium
GGGTAGGAATAAAACATATCGGTCCCACTGATAAAGGTTATCATATGACATGATGCTAGAGGATATTAGGGCAAAAAATATAGTTATCATAAGCCCTAGGGTAATGATATAATTTTCTCCAGAAAAAAATCCAATTGCCATATAAAGGAGGGTTGTAAAAAACAAATTAGGAAGTAGGGCTTTTAAACTTTTAAAATCTTTAATAATTAAACCTTTCATTACTGTTC
Source organism: uncultured Lachnospiraceae bacterium (assembly GCA_964368185.1). Taxonomy (GTDB): domain Bacteria; phylum Bacillota; class Clostridia; order Eubacteriales; family Anaerofustaceae; genus CAYJAA01. The sequence continues at coordinate 228 of CAYJAA010000107.1, forward strand.
ACCTCTTAAATAAAATAACATAATTTCCTCTAGGGAAGTAGTGTCTAGGGTAAAGTTTTTATATTTGTCTTTTATAAAACTTTTATTTTTACATAAAATCTCTACTGAATATTTATTTTCTATTTTAAATATTATGTCTTCTTTATCAATTAAAGGAAGTTGTTCTTTTTCTATTTTTAAAACGCCATAATCTTCTATTAAAGTATCTTTATTTTGAAAGAAAAGCAGTTTTCCATTTTTGATAAAGGCTATATAGTCAGCGATTTTTTCTAAATCTGTTGTAATATGAGAAGAAAGTAAAATAGAATTTTCTTCATTTTGGATAAACTCTAAAAAGATATCTAAAACCTCATTTCTAACGATAGGATCTAGGCCTAGGGTTGCTTCGTCTAAAATTAAAAGTTTTGGGTTGTGAGAAATTGCGGTTATAATTGATAGCTTACTTAACATTCCCTTTGAAAAAGTTTCAAGTTTTTTATCCATAGGGATATTTAATTTTTTTAAATATGTATAATATAAATTTTCATCCCAGTTTTCATAAATTCCTGAAAGGATACCAGAGATGTCTTTTGCATTAAACTTTTCATTAAAACAGCATGTATCTAATACTACACCAATATCTTCTTTTATCTTTTTATGATTAGAACTTATGTCTTTGGAAAAAATTTTAATACTACCACTATCTTTTTGTGAGTAACCTAAAAGTAAATTAATAAGTGTACTTTTTCCAGCTCCATTTTCTCCAATTAGCCCAACTATGCTACCCTTTGGGATAGATAAATTGATACTGTCAAGTTTAAAACTTTCATAGCTTTTACATAAATCTTTTATTTCAATTATATTTTCCATTTGTCTACTCCTCTTCTAAGATTAAATTTAATATTTCTTTTATTTCTTTTTCTTCAATTCCGCTGATTTTCCCAATATGAACAGCTTTTTGCAGGTGGTGCTGAATTTCTTTTAAGTTTTCTTCTCTAATAAACTCTATATTTTTTTTACAAACAAAGCTACCTTTCCCCACCACTGTAAAGATAAAACCGGTTTTTTCTAATTCTTCATAAGCTTTTTTTGTTGTTATAACACTTATTTTTAAGTCTTTAGCAAGGCTTCTCATAGAAGGTAGTGCCTGACCTTCTTTTAAGTGTTCGCTTATAATCATTCCTTTAATTTGGGTGTATATTTGCTCATATATAGGACTATTTGATGAATTACTTATGATTATATTCAAAATATCCTCCTTGTTATATTGTATATGTTGTATATACACAATATAACATTGTAATATTTATTTGTCAATAAAAAGTTTTATTTTTTTATATAAAAAAATAAAACCACAATATAATTTTATGGAATTATAGGGAGGGTTTTAGTATAATAAATATTAAAAGTGAAACAAAGGAGTTAGATTTATGGAAAAGGTGAAAAAAATAAATATTAATGACATAAAGCCAGAGCATAAATGTGAACATGAAAAGTATGAATATTATAGAAAAAATTTTGTTTCAAGGCAGGAGGGGACAAGCTGTAGTATATCTATATATGAAATTCCTCCACTAAAGGCGGCCTACCCTTATCATTATCACGAAAAAAATGAGGAATGTTTTTATATTATAAGTGGGAGTGGAACCCTAAGAACCCCTTTAGGAGAAGAAGAGGTTAAAAAGGGGGACATTATGTTTTTCCCAGCAAATGAAAATGCAGCCCACAAATTAACAAATAATTCAAAGGAAGAGACACTAGTGTATATTGATTTTGGGGCTAGTTTTGATGTTGATATAGCAGTATATCCTGATTCTAATAAAGTAGGGGTGTGGGGTAAGGGAGTTAGGAAGGTATATAAACTTGAAGAAGATGTAGAGTATTACAAAGGGGAGTAACTTAAAAAAAAGGAATGGTAAAAGCCATTCCTTTTATTTATATATCTCTATCCTTTTATGAACTAATCTTTGTTCTTTTGATATCAAAAGAACGAAAACTACCCCTTTTTTGGCAAAACGGGGGGTAAAAGCCTGTTATTATTGCCGTAAATATTAAGTCCGACCAAAGGTTCCCTAAGGGGAACGGTCGGCTTTGCTTTTTATAAAATAAAAAGCACCATATTTACTACTTATGTAATATTAATAATCAAGAGGGATTATAGGAGTATACTGATAAAGAAATTTTATAATCTAAAAGAAAAAGGAATGGATAAAGCCATTCTTTTTTTATATATAATATTTTCTTTCAATATAGTATAACTGTTCTTTTGATATCAAAAGAACGAAAACTACCCCTTTTTTGGCAAAACGGGGGG
>CAYJAA010000108.1:0-829 GCA_964368185.1 uncultured Lachnospiraceae bacterium
ATAACACTATCATTTGTGCTAGTATCTCCATCTACAGAAATCATATTATATGTGTCTTCCACTACTTCTTTTAAAAGATTTCTAAAAGTATTCTCTTCAATACTTGCATCAGTTGTAATAAAAGATAACATAGTTGCCATGTTTGGGTGAATCATCCCAGAACCTTTAGCAATCCCCCCTATTTTTACACTTTTACCATCTATTATAACCTCTACAGATTTATCTTTAATATAAGTATCAGTTGTGACGATCCCCTCAGCACAGTTAATCCCTGAAACTATATCATTATCAAGATCCATACTTACTTCTTTTATTCCATTTATGATTTTATCCATAGGTAGCTGAACTCCAATAACCCCTGTTGAATTTACATAAACTTCATCTTCTTTAATTGCAAGGCAATAAGCTGTCACTTTAGCCATTTCATATGTATTACTTAAGCCCTCTTCTCCAGTGCAAGCATTAGCGTTTCCACTATTTACTATAAGAGCTCTCGCTTTTTTCTTTTTTTCATATAAAGCCATATTGTGAAGAACACTAGAAGCTTTTACCTCATTTGTAGTAAACACAGCCGCTACATTACAAGGTTTTTCACTGTAAATAAGTGACATATCTTTTCTTTTTCTTTTAAGCCCAACACTCTTCCCACTAGCATAAAACCCCTTTGGTGCAACAACACATCCTTTTACTATTCTCATTTATATAAACTCCTTACTTTTATAAATATTGAGGAATAAAATCTATTCCCTCACTTTCATCAAACCCAAACATAATATTCATATTTTGTACTGCTTGAGAAGATGCCCCTTTCATAAGATTATCAATTGCT
>CAYJAA010000108.1:839-2503 GCA_964368185.1 uncultured Lachnospiraceae bacterium
ATTGCTGAGACAATAATTATCTTATTTGTTCTTTCATCAACTGCGAAACTTAAATCAAAATAATTGCTACCTTTAACAAAATTTGTTCCTGGATAATCTTTAGGTTTTCTTATTCTAATAAACTTTTTGTCTTTGTATTCATTTAAGTATATATCAAAAATCTCACTTTCAGTTATATCTTTTTTTAACGAGGCGTATATAGTCGTTAATATCCCTCTATTCATAGGAACTAAATGAGGATTAAAGGAAAGCTTAATATCATTTACTGAAAACTTAGAAACTTCCTGTTCAATCTCAGGAGTATGCCTGTGAGTAGTAATCCCATAAGCTTTTATAGATTCATTACACTCACAAAATAAACTTCCTATATTAGCTCCTCTTCCTGCTCCACTCACCCCTGACTTTGCATCTATAATAATTGAATTAGTGTCAATAATAGAGTGTTTAATTAAAGGAATTAAAGACAGTATAGAACAAGTTGTATAACAACCTGGATTTGCTACTAATCTAGCCTTTTTAATCTCACTATTATTAATCTCGCAAAGTCCATAAACACTTTCTTTTAATATGTCTTTTCCATAATGAGGCACCCCATACCATTTTTCATATACATCTGTATTTGAAAGTCTAAAGTCAGCTCCTAAATCTATAATTTTAGTTTTGTTTAAAACCTCTTTTGTTACTTCCTTTGAAGCAATCCCATGAGGTAGGGCTATAAATACTGCATCACAAGTATTAGCAAATTCTTTTATATTAATTTCATAACATAAACTATCTTCAATATCCTTGAAATTTTTAAAAACTGATGAAAATTCTTCTCTTTTATATGTTTTAGAGCCTAGTCTTATACTTCTAACCTCTTTATGGTTTTTTAGTATGCTCACTAAGATAACACCTGTATATCCGGTGGCACCAATAATTCCTACATCTATCACTTACATTCCTCCGAAATTTTTTATTATTATACACTATAATGAATATTTATTCAAGGGTTATTTTCTCCATAACTGGATTTAGGGAAAATAACATATTTTTTATATCCCCGTTATTATACACAACAATATCACAAAAGGAAATTTTATCATCTAAATCCATTTGAGAACTTATTTTAAGGCTAGCCTCTTCCTTTGTGATATTATCCCTTAAAAGGATTCTATTTATCCTACTTTCTAAATCACTATGAACTAAAATAGTTATATCTACACTAGAAATTAAATCTTCTTCAATAAGAAGTGGACAGTCGTATATTACATAACTATGGCCTTCTTTTTTTAAGTTTTCTACTTCTTTTAAAAATTCTTTTTTTACTAAAGGGTGAACAATATTATTTAAAATTTCTAGTTTTTTTCTATCTTTAAAAACAATTCCTCCTAGCTTACTTCTATTTAAAGTTTTATCACAAAATAAAATATCTTCAGAAAAAGCCTTAACAATCTCTTTTAACCCCTCACTATTTAAAGAAACAACACTTCTTGCAAGAGTATCCGCGTCTATAACTGGAATGTTATACTCCTTACTTAAAAGATTACTAAAAGTAGTTTTTCCGCTACCAATTCCTCCGGTAATGCCTATTATCTTCATACCTTACTTAGCCTCAACCCAACTTTTTCCAAGGGATATATCCGCTTTTAGTGGACATTTTAAAACAGTAGCATTTTCCATCT
>CAYJAA010000109.1:0-2489 GCA_964368185.1 uncultured Lachnospiraceae bacterium
TATCATCTTTTTCTCCTTTAAATTAAGTGTTTTATTTTTATTTTATTTATTTGTTTTTTTTTTAAAAAAACTATTTACCATCTTCATAGTCATCATGAACTATTAAAACTTTGTTAAAGAATTCCTTTCTTTCTTCTATCATCTTAAATGCTTCCCTAACATCATCTATTTTATATTTATGTGTTGTTAAAGGCTCTACTAAAATTTTACCTTTATCTATTGCATCTATTGTAGCATAAAATTCATGAACTGGAGCAGCAAAATGATAACACCAAGATCCTCTTATTTCAATTTCTTTTCTTAAAAGAACTCCATCATAAGCATTCCCTTCCATTACTACATCTCTATGAGGTGTTCCTATACAAGTAAGTACCCCTTGTTTTTTAAGAGCGTAAATTGCTTGATTAAATGTTATTTCACTACCTGCACACTCAACACAAACATCAGCCCCAAATCCACCAGTAATTTCTTTTATTCTCTCTACAACATTTTCTTCTTTTCCATTAATAACATAAGTTGCCCCTACTTCTTTTGCAACATCTAGCTTTTCTTTTGATAAATCAACTGCAATAATATCTTTTGCTCCAAAGACTCTTGCCCATTGTACCACATAATACCCAATTGGTCCTACCCCAAATACTACAACTGTATCATTAACTTTAATTTTTGCTCTTATTGCTCCATGAAGAGAAATTGCAGCAGGGTCAATCCCTGATATTCTTTCATTTGTAAAATGGTCTGGAACTTTATAAGCGTTTGTATATTTTACTTTTGCATATTCTCCAAAACCACCATCACTTCTTGAACCAACATATCCATATGTATCACATAAGTTATAGTTTCCTGTTTCACAACATTCACACTCACCACATGGTACCATAGGGTTTACTACTACTTTTTCTCCTAGTTCAAGTCCTTTAACTTTACTACCTTTTTCAACGATAACTCCACCAAATTCATGTCCTAGAGTTGTTGGGAATGAATATGATCCTGTTACAAAAACTCTTTCTAAGTCAGAACCACATATACCACTACATGATACTTTAACTAATACTTCGTCATCGTTAATTTTTGGTATGTCTACTTCTACACACCTTACGTCATTAATTGCAAAAAGTCTACCAGCTTTCATTTTTCCTTCCATTTATACATCTCCTATTTTTTTATTGACACTAGCTTCTACAAATGATATATTATAAGTGTAATTAACATTTGTTCGTTAACTAGTTCATTTGTTCGTTATTATATATATATAATTATCTTTTGTCAAGATGTATGGAGAAAAAAATGAATAATAAAAATGATTTAATTAAAATAGCAAAGATGTATTATGAAAAGGGGCTTACTCAACAAGAAATCGCAAATGAAATGGATATATCAAGGATATCTATTTCGAGACTTTTGAAAAAAGCAATAGAAGAAGGTATTGTAGAAATTAAAATTAATTACACTAATGCTTATTATGATTTAGAAAAAAAATTAGAAGATAAATATAAAGGAATTTCTTTTAATATCGTACCTTTTGAAGATAATTATGATGATTTACTGAAGTCTTTAAGTAATTATTTATCTAATATGCTTCCAGACATTGTAAGCACCTATAAAAATATAGGTGTTGGTTGGGGTAGATGTTTAAGTTTAATAGATATAGATAAAAAAAATATTATTAAAAATCATATTTACAATAATACATTTGTTTCTTTACTTGGAGGATATGGAAGTTTATCTTTTAATTATAATTCTAATCATATAACATCTAAATTATCTTATTTATTTCAGTCTAATGGAATACTTCTTCACTCTCCTTCTATTGTAGAAGATAAGTCTATAAAAGAAATGATGTTAAAAGATAGATCTATTAAAAATACTTTTGAATATCATAAGAAATTAGATTGTGCAATTATAAGTATAGGAAATCCTAATTATAATGGATCAACTATGTACGAGTCTGAATATTTTAATGAAAAAGAGTTAAAGGAAATAAAAGATAATAATATTTGTTGTGATTTATTAACATCTATATATTTAGATAAAAATGGAAATGAAGTTGATTTAAGTTTAAAAGATAGAACAATGGCTATTAGTGAGGAAGATTTTAAAAATATACCTTATATAATAGCTGTAGCAGGTGGAAAAAATAAACTTGACAGTATATATTTCTCTATTTTAAAAGGATATGTTAATGAACTTATTACTGACGAAGTTACAGCGAAATATTTACTTTCTAAATAAAAGTGTATATATACACTTTCCCATAAAAACATAAAGCATCATAATTCTACTTTATTAATAATATTATAAAAGTAGTAAATATGGTGCTTTTTATTTAATAAAAAGCAAAGCCTCTCGCTCCCTTTAGAAAATCATTGAGAGGTCTTAATATTTACAGCAATAATAACAGGCTTTTACCCCCCCGTTTTGCCAAAAAAGGGGTATTCCCCGTTCTTTTGATATCAAAAGAACATACAAAAAAATATATTATATAAAAA
>CAYJAA010000110.1:0-2371 GCA_964368185.1 uncultured Lachnospiraceae bacterium
TGGGGCATTCTACCCTTGAGATGACACAAAGATATAGTCATTTGGCACCTGACACGCTACGTCAGGCGGCTATGGTTTTGGATGAATAAGCTTTTATGGAGAGAGTGATGAATCAAGAATTTGAAGATATTAAAAGAAAAGAAGAAAAAGCATTAGACGATTTTTTTAATTCTTTAGGAGATCGAATTTTTAAAGCTCAAGATATTTTTGAAGAAAAACAAAAAAAACTAATATCTGTATATAAAGAGTTAGGGAAGGTTGTTGATAGTATTGATAAAATATATAAAAAAAATTGCTATGATGTTGAAGAATCCTATTTGTATTTTAATATTTCTGTTGTTATAAGTGATTTAGATTTTAAAAATCTTTCTATTTTATCAGATAAACTTTGTATCATAAAAGAACAATATGATCATTTAATAGAATTTTTTAATAAATTTTTATATTTAGATGGTTGTTTATTGCATGCAAAGTTTGTGCGATTTTATATAATAACTTGTTGTAAAGATAATAAAAATGCTGTACTTTTTAATTTTTATAATAAGCTAGGTAGGGTTAGGTATGGTTTAAGTGAGGCTGATAACAAAGTTCTGAAATTATGTAAAAATTATAAAGTGATAAGAAGGTATAATCGTTTTAAAAATGCTAATTTTAAAATAGAATTTTTAAAATCTTCCAACAATCGTGATGGTTTTGTAACATTGAATAATGTGTTTGAACATTGCTTAAATAGTTTTGGTGAAGTTCAATGTGATACTGCATTTTTAGCAGTCTTACAAAATATATTTGCAGGAAGAATGTCTTTCTATATTAAAAATAAACAAGAAATTCTTTTAAAATATTCATTTAAAGACTGCTATAATAAATTTGTTAAATCTATGAAAGATAAAAGCGATATATACTTTGATGCCATTTCTCCACAGCTATTCCCTTGTAAAAATGTAAAAAGCATTGACAGAGATGAAGGTAAGTATGGAATTTTTTATAATTATTCGTCTAATCCTGAAAAACTGCTCGATATGGATCAATGGGTATTTCATTTCTCCAGTGAAGATAGCGAAGCTTGCACCTTATCTTCGCTAAAGAATGTTCCTCCTGTTTTATCGTTAGCGTGTAGTGAAGATGGTAAATTAGCGGGTGAAATATTATCAGAGGTTGATTTTATAACCAGTATGAATTCGAATAAGTATAAAGAAGAATCGTATTTTTCAAGAGGAAGTGTTTTTGTAGAAAAATTTGTTACTCATCCAGCATTTTTGTCTGGAGTTCCAAGGAAATCTGGAATTCGTGTGGATAGTGCAAAAGTAATGCCAAAGTTTAGTGAACTCAATTTTGTAGAGAGAAAAGTAAACGAATATAAGTTAGCGTTTGTAGAGTTTTCTGGTAAAGTGTTTATGTTTTCTGATAGTAACGTTCATCCTTATGATAAAAGGTTTTCAACTTACTTTGATAAATTAAACTCTATAGTAGATGAAAATGAAATGTGCTATGGTAACTATTCTTATCTATTTTTTATTTTTTTGATGGCTAATGGCATTGAAATAAAATTTAAAGACGAAGATGGACTATATCCTATTTCTAGCAAGGAAAGTTTAAAATCTTGTAGTGGCGGTAAAGAATTTTTCACTCTAAATTCTGTAGTTTATGAAAAAATGAAATGTGACCTATCTTTTTGCATGACTAACAATAAAAATCTATATACAAGTAATGCTTGTTTTAGATTTTTGTCAGAATTATATATTACAGAAGCAGATTTTACAAAAACAATTTTAGATAAATCTTTTGAAGATATTTGTAGTAAATTTTACGAAAATAATAAATTATTTTATGAAAAAATGTTTGAAAATAAATCGAATAAAGCAAAGCAGGATAAAAAATTTATTCCAGATTGTTTGACTGTTGAAGATGTTTTTAAACTTTTAATAGAATCTAATTCAGAAGAAGATATCAATAAATATAGAGCATGTCTGGCTTTATTTTTTAATCTAAACGGAAAAAATAAAACTGAAATTTTAAAAAAATATTACACTGAAAGATTAAAAGATGAAAATTTAAAAAAAAATAATACAAATGATAATAGAAGTTTGTCTCAAATGAGGGCTGATGAGGTTAATGACATTCAAGAAGAAATATATGATTTTTTGGAAAAATTAAAAAATAAATAGTTAATGCGTAGTCCTATGGTGCATTTCATAGAAAAAATGCACCATAGGGCTATGTTTCATTTTATTACCCACTTAATATGCACTTTTACTAAGCATAAGGTCAACTTTGCTTCTGTGCGTTCATAATTTCCTTGGCTGCTTTAAGCACAGCGATCGCTATAGTCAGCCACGCCGTATAACTCATATTTTCACTCCTTTATTTTGCG
>CAYJAA010000111.1:0-2336 GCA_964368185.1 uncultured Lachnospiraceae bacterium
GAAAATGAGTGGAAGATTTATATAATTCATGAAGCTCACACAATGAATGTGCAAAGTTCTAATGCTCTCCTTAAAACATTAGAAGAGCCAAGTGAGGGAGTTATCTTTATTTTGCTTAGTAAAAATAAAGAGAGTATTTTAGATACAATAATTTCAAGGGCTACTACTATAAAGGTTGAAAATAATAAGGAAAATACTCTGCAAGAGCAAGAGGAACATTACTTAATAGAAAGTATGCTTTATGTATTTTCAAAGGAAAGTACAAATCTTTTAAATATTTGTAAAAAAATAACTGAAAATAAGGAAAATTTAGAAATTTATTTAAATTTTATAATAAATTTTCTTTGTAATGTGTTAATATATAAAGGAAATGAAAAATTTTCAAAAAAGTATTTATATACTAATAATATTAAAGCGTATGAAGATGCCATATCAAAGGTGAATTGTTTAATATCAAAAAATAGGATTCAAAATATAGTAGATTATAGTATATTTACAAAAAAATCTTTAGCATATAATGTGAATCCTCAACTAGCCTTGATGTGTCTTTTTATGTATATACAGGAGGATTATATATGCCTAAAATAGTGGGTGTTAAGTTTAAAAAAGCAGGAAAGGTTTATCATTTTAACCCAAACAGTGTTTTTTTAAAAGTAGGAGATAATGTTATAGTAGAAACAGCTAGAGGCTTAGAGTTTGGAGAAGTTTCTACAAAGGTTAAATATATGAAAGAGGAAGAGCTTAAATTTCCTCTAAAGCCAGTTATGAGAAAAGCGACTCACAAAGATGAGAAAACTCATAAATCTAATTTAGAAAAAGCAAATGAAGCTTTTAAGCTTTGTAAAAAAGAAATTAGAAATCAAAATTTAGATATGAAGCTAATTAGAGCAGAGTATACCTTTGATAGTTCTAAAGTTATTTTTTATTTTACAGCTGATGGAAGAATTGACTTTAGAGATCTTGTAAAAAAACTTGCGACTATCTTTAAAATTAGAATAGAGCTTAGGCAAATTGGTGTTAGAGACGAAGCTAAAATTTTAGGAGGACTAGGCCCTTGTGGGGTAAGTCTTTGTTGTAATAATTGGCTTAGTGAATTTCAGCCCGTTTCAATTAAAATGGCAAAAGAACAAGGACTTTCTCTAAATCCAACTAAAATTTCAGGGATTTGTGGAAGGCTTCTTTGTTGTTTACAATATGAACAAAATTGTTATGAAGATGCAATGACAAGGCTTCCTGTTGTGTCTGATAAAGTAAAGACAGATGATGGAATTGGAAGGGTTGAGAAGTTAAACATCTTAAAAGAAACTTTTTTAGTGAAAATTGAAAATGGAGAAGATGTTTTTTTCAAAGAATATAAAGCTGAGGAAGTAAAAATCCTACCTAGAAAAAATAAAAAATGTGGTCAGTGCAACAAGAAAAATCCTGCTGAGGCACCAAGTAAAGATTCAAAAAAAGCAAAAGACTTAAAGGTAGTAGAGGATAAATAAAAAATGGGAAAATCAAAAAGTTTTTTTAAAACTTATTTTATTGACACATTAACTTATATGTCCCTTGGGCTTTTTTCTACATTAATTATAGGGAGCATACTTAATCAAATTGGGGTTATATTTAATATAAGTTTTTTTACTGATACAATATATCCAGCCCTTAGAGTTTTAACGGCCCCTGTAATAGCTATGAGTGTAGCATATGGGCTAAAGGCAGACCCTCTAGTAATTTTTGCAAGTGGGTGCGCAGGATATATAGGCTCAGACCCAGTTAGTGCATTAATAGCTGGAATAGTTGCAAGTTTAGTTGGAGGTCTTGTTTCTAAAAAAACTAAAGTGGATATTATTATTACACCACTTCTAACAATACTTGCTTCCTCTATAGTAGCAGCTTTTATAGGCCCATATATGGCGCAGTTTTTAGCTTTTATAGGAAGCATTATAACATGGGCTACAAATAAACAGCCTTTTATTATGGGGATAATTATAGCAGTGGTTATGGGAATAGCCTTAACCTTACCTATTAGTTCTGCAGCTATAGGAATAATGCTTAACTTAAATGGTATTGCAGCAGGAGCTGCATGTGTAGGGTGTGCATGTCATATGGTTGGATTTGCAGTTATGAGTTTTAAAGAAAATGGGTTTAGTGGACTTTTAGCTCAAGGCCTTGGGACTAGTATGTTACAAATATCTAATCTAATGAAAAAGCCTATTTTGTGGATACCTCCTATTGTTAGTAGTGTTATATTAGGGCCTATTTCTACAGTTATTTTTAAAATGCCAAATACAGCTTATGGAGCTGGAATGGGAACTAGTGGTTTAGTAGGACAATTTGGAGCTTATGAGGCA
>CAYJAA010000112.1:0-2308 GCA_964368185.1 uncultured Lachnospiraceae bacterium
TTAAAAATATTGTAAAACAATATAAAGAATTATTCTACGATCAAAAAGCTTATCATTTCCCAGCAGACCCTAAAAAACAATTGTTAATAGCAATTGAAGCGATTTTTAAATCTTGGAATAACCCAAGAGCCATTGCTTATAGAAAGCTAAATAATATTCCTCATAGAATAGGAACAGGTGTAAATATTCAGTCAATGGTTTATGGAAATATGGGAATTACCTCTGGAACAGGTGTTGCTTTTACAAGAAACCCTTCTACTGGAGAACATAAACTTTTCGGAGAGTTTTTAATTAATGCTCAGGGGGAAGATGTAGTTGCAGGGATTAGAACCCCTGAAGAAATTTCAAAGCTTAAAAAAGTAATGCCTGAAATTTACGATCAGTTCAATGATATTTGTAACATTTTAGAAAATCATTATAGAGATATGCAAGATATTGAATTCACAATTGAAGATGGTAAACTTTATATCCTACAAACTCGTAGTGGAAAAAGAACTGCTGTATCAGCTCTAAGAGTCGCTGTTGACATGGTAGATGAAGGATTTATAACAAAGGAAGAGGCAATACTTAGAGTTGATCCAATAAGCTTAAATCAGCTTCTTCATAAAACTTTTGATCCAAAGGAAATATCAAAAGCTATTCCTATGGCAAATGGACTTCCTGCTTCTCCTGGAGCAGCTTGTGGGAAAATTTATTTTTCTCCAGAAGATGTTGTAAATGCGAGTGAAAATGGGGAAGATGCTATACTAGTAAGAAAAGAAACTTCTCCTGAAGATATTGAGGGAATGCACAAGTCTGTTGGAATTTTAACTTCAACAGGTGGAATGACTTCTCATGCAGCAGTTGTTGCAAGAGGGATGGGGAAATGTTGTGTGGCTGGGTGTGAAACAATTCATGTAAATGAAAAAGAAAAATATATTGAAATAGAGGGTAATATCTTAAAAGAAGGAGAATATATCTCTCTTAACGGTTCTACTGGAAATGTATATAATGGAAAAATAAAAACAGTAGAAAGTGAACTTTCTGAAGATTTCATTAAAATAATGGACTGGGCAAATGAGATAAAAAGACTTGCCATTAGAACAAATGCAGACACTCCAACAGATGCAAAAGTAGCTGTTAAATTTGGAGCAGAGGGTATTGGACTTTGTAGAACAGAGCATATGTTCTTTGAAGTTGATAGAATTGCTGCAGTTAGAAGAATGATTTTGGCTAAAAGCATTATGGAAAGAGAAAAAGCACTTCTTGAAATTCTTCCAATGCAAAAAAATGACTTTAAAGAATTATTTACAGTTATGAATGGTCTACCAGTTAATATTAGACTACTAGACCCTCCCCTACACGAATTTTTACCAAAATTAGATAAAGATATTAAAAAGCTAGCAAAAGACATGAAAGTTTCTTTTAGTGAGCTTAAACAAAGAGTAGAAGACTTACATGAGATGAATCCTATGTTAGGACATAGAGGGTGTAGACTTGCTGTTACATATCCAGAGATTGCAGTTATGCAAACAAAAGCTGTATTATTAGCAGCAATTGAGTTAAAACTTGAAGAAAATATTGATATTGAGCCTGAAATTATGGTTCCACTAGCCTCAAGTTACTTAGAGCTTAATTATGTAACAAAACAAATAGATGAAAGTGCAAAAGAGTTATTTAAAGAAACTGGAGTGACAATTAATTATAAAGTTGGAACAATGATTGAAATTCCAAGAGCGGCTATAACAAGTAACGAAATCGCTACAGTAGCACAATTTTTCTCTTTTGGAACAAATGATTTGACTCAAATGACATATGGATTTTCAAGAGATGATGCAGGGGTATATATTAAAGAGTATATAGAAAAAGGAATATTCCCTAAAGATCCTTTTGCTAGCATTGATAGAAGAGGAGTAGGGAAACTGGTTAAAACTTCTGTAAAACTTGGTAAAGAAGTAAATCCAACCCTAAAATGCGGAGTTTGTGGTGAACACGGTGGAGATCCAGCCAGTATAGAATTTTTCGATAAAATAGGGCTAGACTATGTTTCTTGTTCTCCATATAGAGTTCCAATTGCAAGAATTGCAGCAGCTCAAGCTTTCATTCTTAATAAAGAAGAAGAGTGTGAGGCTTAAGTATATTAAATAGGCAGTATTTACAAATTTTACAAGCAGATTTGTAAATAAATATACAGGTCATAATAGATCTATCCATAAAGAAGAAAGTTGTCATTTTTATATGACAACTTTTTTCTTTATGATTTAAGCCCTTTATACTAACTTAAGTCATTAGAGTAGTATCATATCACTTAAAAAAAAAATATAGCTTT
>CAYJAA010000113.1:0-2164 GCA_964368185.1 uncultured Lachnospiraceae bacterium
GTTATTGTATTAATGCATTTTGTTTTGCCAGGAATTATTACCCTAGCAGTAAGTACATATATGAGAAAAAAAGACTTTATTAAAAGTGGAGACTTAAAACTAGATATATAAATTTGTTATCACAAGAGAGGTTTTGTAATGAAAAGAAGAGATTTAGATGAATTTTTATTTGAAGATGAAAATGGGGAGGAGTTTATTTTTGAAGACGCACTAAGTGGTTTTCAAGTAGATATATCTCCAGAGGGTTCAAATGTAAATAGAGACAGTTATACTAATATAAATGAAAATGAAGCTGAAAAATCACAAAGCTTATATGATTTTATGGAAGAAGATGATGAAACTTCAAATGAGGAAGAAGAATTTATTTTTGAGGACACTACAGAAAAAAGCAAAAGTATTAAAGTTAAAATTTATAAACCAAAGAAAAAAGTAGCGCAGACTAATAATAATGAACAGTTTATTTATGAAGAAGATGGTGAGGATTATTATTCAAACTCAGAATATGAAAACTATCCTAAGAAAAAATCATCTAAGGGGAAAAAAATCTTATTAACTAGCATAATTGTTCTAATCATAGGGGGGATTATAGGAGCAGGGATATATTTTCTTTTCTTTAGAGGATCTAGCTTACTAAATGTTATAAGCCCTCAAATTGAAGCTGGGAGCAGCGAAGTAGAAGACGCTCTTTCTCTTGTTTCTCTAAAACCAGGGGATGAGGGGAAATATAGTATTAGCGTTATTGCTGATGGAGGATTTGACAAAGGCAAAGTAGGTCTTTACACAATTGTTTATGGACTAACAGATGAAAACCAAGACATTAAAGAAGTAGAAGTAGAAATTGAGGTTGTTGATACTATAGCGCCAAATATTACCAGTAAGAGGGTATTTGTAAATCAAAATGCTGAATTTAATATTAGTGAATTTTTAATTGTAGAGGATAACTCTACAAACCCACTAGAAATTTCTACTAGTGCTGTGGTGGACACCTCTGTAACTGGAGAGTCTACAATATTTGTTCTTGTAAAAGACGCTAGTGGTAATGAAGTTAGTGAAGAAGTAGTAGTAGAAGTAGGGTACTCAGATGATGACTTCTTTGGTTTTTTAACAGGTGGATTTTGGGTGTTAGATAATTACGAAAGTGTTGGAGTTACTTCACATCTTGAATTTGTAGAAAGTGGAGAAGAGTTACTTGTAAATACTACATTTAATGGAGGATACACAACAGCCAAAGTTATGTCTATTCAAAAATCTCCATCAGATGAAAGTAGAGTGTTTTACTTAAATATAATACAAGACACTTATGGTAAGGTTGGTTATAGTTATAAATTTAAAATAGACTTAGGTCCGACAGGAGATGGAAAGATTTCCTTTGCGGCTTATGATAGTAGTAACGATAATTTTTTAGAATATAGTGAATATGTATTTTTAGATCAAAGTCAGTTAGATGAAGCTTTAGGCTTTTAATAATTTTTTTGGAGTAAGAAAATGAAAGTAATGTATAATTCAACTAGAAACATTAATAAAAAGGTTACCTCTTCTTATGCTATAGTTAAGGGGCTTAGTGATGATGGGGGGCTATTTGTTCCCTCAAACTTAGAAGATATAAAGTTTGATTATAATGAATTTATTGGTAAGTATTATAATGATATAGCAAAGAAAATATTGTCAGTTTTTTTCAGTGATTTTACAAAGGAACAAATAGATTATTGTGTAAATAATGCTTATAATCCTGAAAATTTTAGTGTTGAAAATATATTTAGTGTAAAAACATTAAACAAAGACTTATCTATTTTAGAGCTATTTACAGGTAATACAATTGCTTTTAAAGATGCTGCATTATCAATCCTACCTCATTTAATGAAATGCGCTAGGGAAAATGAAGGCTTAAAAGAAAAGATTACTATCCTTACAGCGACTAGTGGAGACACAGGAAAAGCAGCCTTAGAAGGCTTTCATAACAAAGAAGGTGTTGATGTTATAGTTTTCTATCCATACAAAGGGGTTTCTAAATTACAACTTCTTCAAATGCTAACCCAAAAAGGCAGTAATGTATTAAGTGTGGCTGTAAAAGGGAATTTTGACGATACTCAAAATGGAGTAAAAGAAATTTTTAATGATAATGAATTTAAGGAAGCTCTTTGTGAATATAATCAAAAACTTTCTT
>CAYJAA010000114.1:0-2043 GCA_964368185.1 uncultured Lachnospiraceae bacterium
TTCCATCTTCTTGTTTGATGTCCAAATTGAACACCTGCTTCTAATAATTGTTTCATTGAAATGTAACTCATTTCGTTTCCTCCTTAGGTTTTTCCTCCCTAGTCTTCTTACCCAAATGGCACCTTTGAGATAGACTAGGTGTGTATTTTGATTTAACCTTATATATATTATCATAGCCACAAAAAAAAATCAAGATTATTTTTATAAATTTAGAGAAGAATTTTATAAATTATATCAAAAAAAACCTTTTTATATATACACCCATTTAAGACCATAAAATCATCTTAATATTAACCTTTTTTTATATTTTTCTACTTTTTTTCTAGTCTTATTAACCTTAAAACTCTTGGACGGTTATATCTTTGTAATATAACAAACATAAGGTCTATGAAAGCTGAGATAATAGAAGTAATAATAAATACCTCTATTTCCCCAAACCAAATAGAAGCTAATACTGGCAAAAATGAAAATATAATTATTGTTTCGTGAACCAGCTCCCCTTGACACATAGCCCCGGCTACATCTTCATAAGAATTAAGCCTTATATTAAAATTATCACTATTATAAGTTGGCATATATTTTTTCCAAGCTTTAACCTTTATCTTTTTGTATATCTCCATCTCCCACTTCCCTACTTTAAACCATTTATTATTATAAGAAATATTATTATTAAATCTTTTTTGATATAAAAATCCAATAAATAATCTAATAGCAAAGTGATAAAATGTAATTAAAAAAGTAATAGCTAAGGTTTTAAAAACATCATATTCAAATGTGATATAAAGCCCTATCATAATCACCCCTCCTATAATTAAGATGAGTGTTATTTTCCCCATAAAATCTTTGATTTGTATCACCTACTTTAAATTAATTTTTCTCTCTAATTATACACTCACAAAAAGATTACTGCAATAAAAAAGATGAGTAGATATATACGGCTACCTGTAAAAAAACACAAAGCATCATAATACTATTTATTAACTAATAGTATATAAGTGGTGCTTTTTATTTTATAAAAAGCAAAGTAGCCCATTCCCGTTAGGGAATGAGCTACTTAATATTTACGGTAAATATAAGAGGCTTTTACCCCCCCATTTTGCCAAAAAAGGGGTATTCCCCTATATTTTGATAGCAAAAGAACCACTATTTTCTTTTCTTATAAAAGAAAACTTATATATAGATAAAAGGAATGACAAAAGCCATTCCTTTTCTTTTTTAATTAACCCTTACAATAAATTTTAGTAGCCTCAAGTAAAAACTTTACAGACCCCTTTTCCACCTTATCATAATAAGCAATAAACCTATCATCTAAAAGAAAACTTTCTACAAGGTTTAACTGTTTTTCCTTAGAATATAATCCCTCTGGCCATGTCATTAAAAGTAATTTTTTATGTAGCTCACACACTTTTTGTGCCTTATTAGAACTTGCCTGACCTTCTCTAAATGCTTCTTTTAATGTTTCATTCATAAGAGCAGTTACATTCATCATTTCTTCATAATCTATTTTACTCATACCCCTTATTTTATTGTTTGATAAATCAATAGCCTCATCCCCGTATTTCCCACGAAGCTCCCCTCCATATAACTCTTCATTTTCTTTTATTATCTCATCTTTAAATCCTTCAAATTTTTCTTTGTCTAACATACTTTTCCCTTCTTTCTTGGTTTCAATAGTCTTTTTTACATTATCTATCAAAACTTCAATTTGCATTTTTTCCTTCTCCAAAGCAATTAAATGAGATTTAAGGGCGCTAACAAAATATCCTTAATTTCCTTTAGGGAAATACCCAGATGTTTATAAAACAAAATGTGCTGCAATATGTCTACTTCTTTTTGTGTGTAAATTCTATACCCATTCAAATCTACTTTTTGGGGCATCAATAAACCTATTTCATGATAATATCTTAATGTCCTAGTGCTTACTCCTGATAATTTTGCCAACTGATTTATTTTATAACTCATTTTATCACCTCTATAAAATAAAATACACTATTACCTAAGGTAAATGTCAATACTATTTTTTTTATTTATATATTTTTTTTC
>CAYJAA010000115.1:0-1394 GCA_964368185.1 uncultured Lachnospiraceae bacterium
AAAAGTATTGTATTTTTATAAAGAATATAGTAATATGTAATCGATAAATATATTTTTGGAGGAAGAGAATATATGTTTAAAAAGAAGACAAAAGAAAGAGTAGCTAGTATAGAGCCTATGGATATTGAGGCAATAAAAAATCATGAAGATATTATAGAGCTATTTAAAGAAAAAAACATTGAAAGATATAATTATATATCTAAGAAAAAAACAATTCTTGAAGGGAATGTAATCAATAAAGATATTACTAATATCATCAGCGTTATATTAGAAGATTTTGATACTTATAAAGAAGAGTTAGAACTTTTACTAAATGATTCAGATTATAAAGTAAGAATACCTGCTAGTATTTTATGTTTTAGAACAAACACATCCCTTGATACAGCAACATTAAACATAAAAAAAGCTTCTAAAGATAAAGGTCTTGGAGTTGTTTTTCAAGAATGTAAAAAAATATGGCAAATATATAAAAAAGGTAATCTTTCACCTTATGAAGGATTTGAAAATGAAGAATAATTTCTTCATTTTTATTACATATTAGTGCAAACATTTTCATTAATTTATGAAAACTTATTCAGGAGGATGGAGCAATTAAAATAATAGCAATATCTGATTCTATAGGAAGAATTACAGGCAGGATATATGAATCTATTAAGTTACAATTTCCTAAAGGATCAATAGAAAAACTTGAAAAATATTCCTTTGTAAAAAATATAAAAGACATAGATGAAATTTTTGAAAATATAAATAATAATGATGAAAATATTTTAATTTTATTTACTGTAGTAATTGAAGGAATTAGTGAGAAAATTATAGATTGTTGTAATGAAAAAAATATTAAATATGTAGATATATTATCTAGTCCAATTAGCATAGTAAGTGACATTTTAAACAAAAAACCTTATCACACCCCTAGAATGGATGTAAAAATAGGGGAGAAATACAATAGAAGAATAGAAGCTATGGAGTTTGCTGTTAAATATGATGATGGGAAAGATTTAGAAGGGATTTATCTTTGTGATATTCTACTTATTGGAATATCTAGAACATCTAAAACACCCCTTAGTATGTATTTAGCCAGTAAGGGTATTAAAGTATGTAATCTGCCAATCTCACCTAGGATTAACCTACCAAAGCAGTTATATGAAATAGATAAAGAAAAAATTGTAGGACTAATAATAAGTGAAGAAAGGGTAGCTTGCATACGAAGGGAACGATTATTATCTTTAGGGATTCATGAATTTGAGTTGGAAAATTACATAAAAGGTATTAAAGAAGAAATTGAATATGCCAAAAAACTTTATGAAAAACTTGGATGTATCGTTATAGATGTTAGTGATAAAGTCGTTGAAGAGGTGGCTTTAATTATTCAATCAAAAAAGGAGGTATAGTAC
>CAYJAA010000115.1:1431-1955 GCA_964368185.1 uncultured Lachnospiraceae bacterium
GAAAAATTTGTATACGCTTTTAGCGAAGGAAGTGCATCAGACAAAGACTTACTTGGAGGTAAAGGTGCGAATTTAGCAGAAATGACTAATATTGGATTGCCAGTTCCAGAAGGAATTACAATTACCACATCAGCTTGTGTAGATTATTACAAAGAAGGAGCTATTATTAGGGATTCTATTAAAGAAGAAATCTTTATTAAGCTTGAAGAACTTGAAAATCAAACAGGGAAAACTTTTGGAAGAGGAGAAAATCCACTCTTAGTATCTGTAAGATCAGGAGCTAAATTCTCTATGCCTGGAATGATGGATACTATATTAAACTTAGGGTTAAATGACGAAACTGTAGAAGCAATTGCTAAAAAAACAGGAAATGAAAGATTTGCTTATGATAGTTATAGAAGATTTATCCAAATGTTTTGTGATGTAGCCTTAGATATGGACAGGGATTTATTTGAAGATATTCTACATACAAGAAAAAAACAACTTGGATATAAATATGATACAGAACTTACTGCTTTTGATCT
>CAYJAA010000116.1:0-1338 GCA_964368185.1 uncultured Lachnospiraceae bacterium
TTACATCAGGGATTTTATAATTATTTGTTAAATGGTCTATATTTTTAAAGGTATAGCCCTGATTTTTAATGTTTGTAATAAGTTCATCTAAAATAAGAGCGTTAGTCTCAGATGTAGAGTGCAGGAGTATTACAGCTCCATTATGTAGCCTTGACATAATTTTATCTATAGCGTCTTCTTGGGATTTTTGATTATTATTTTCCCAATCTGCATAAGTTAAAGACCAAAAAATTGTGCTATAACCTAACTCTTTAGCCATTTGTAAGTTACTTTCATTAAATTTACCCTCTGGTGGTCTATAATACTTTTCAAGATTTTCTCCTGTTATGTCTTTGTAGATAGTTTCAATTCTTACTAACTCTTCTTCAAATTCTTCCATTGTTGTAAGTTCTTTCATATTTGGGTGAGAATAGGTGTGGTTTCCTATAATATGCCCATTTTCAACCATCTCTATAACAATATCAGGGTTTGTTTCAAGGTAGTGACCAACTAAAAAGAAACAGGCTTTAACATTATGTTTTTCCATAATATTTAATAAGTCTTTTGTATATCCATTTTCATAACCTGCATCAAAGGTTAAATATACCACCTTTTCTTCCTCACTCCCTACATAATACGCATCATATTTATCAAGAGTTTCTTTGTCTGCATTTCCCTTAGGTTGTTGGTTCTTGGAAAAATTGGAAAGCCCCCAGTCTTCTTTTAATATTGAAACAGTTGTAAATCTAGGGACAAATAACATTATATTTACAGCTATTCCAATGCTTAAAACCCCACACAGGAAATAATACCAAAAATTCTTTGGGAAAATTATCATAATAATCTCCTTTAATTTCTCTTGGTAATATATATGTAAAAGTAGGTATTAATATGATAATACCTACTTTGATAAAATTTTCTATTTATATTCCATTATAAGTTTCAACAGCTATTCTTATTTTTTCACTGGTGAAGTCTTTATCTTTTGGCATTATTATTTTCAGTATGCCTTCATTAAAAGAAGCTTTTATATCTTCAACTAAAACATCCTTTGTATCAAAAATTCTTTTTAAATTATTATTAATAATTTCTTTTCTGATATAGTTTATATTTTCATCCTCTTCTCTTTTTGCACTTACTATAAGTTTATTTTTGTCTACATCAATATATATTTTTTCCCTTTTAAAACCTGGTAGCTCACAAATTAAGATGTATTCTTCTTCCTTTTCAATAATATTGACTTTAAAGGAAGTTTCCATTAAATTTTCAACCTTTTTTAAAGCAGTTTGCTGCTGATTATAATTATCATTTACTTTCATCATTCCTCCTTATAAAAAAGCCTTGCTAAATGTAGCAAGG
>CAYJAA010000116.1:1348-1882 GCA_964368185.1 uncultured Lachnospiraceae bacterium
AGTGGTATTTATATTATTTAATTTTTATAGTATTAACAAAATAATATATATCCCCTTAAACTATTTACAACATTTTAATTTAAATGATTGACAATCTGTACATTCAATTTCAGTAGGGTTTACTTCATGAGTTCCAATATTAATCTCAGATAACTTACAATTATTTACTTCTTCATGATGTTCACACTCTTTAATTGTACATTTAATTTTTTGCATATTAGTTACCTCCTTTTCTTTTAATATTATTTTGCCTATTTTTAAAAAAAATATTCTGTGTTAAATTTGGATATTAAAGTAAAAGCAAATATGTTATAATTATTCTTAATTATAAGTTGGAGAAATAAGATGATAGATATAAATATAATAATAAATCAAATGATAATTTTTTCTTTTTTACTTTTTATTGGATTTATAGCCTATAAAATAAAGTTTTTAGATGATGTTTCCTTAAAGGGGATATCTGTTTTTATTTTAAAAATTTCTCTGCCATGTTTAATTATTACTATGATTCCAGGCTCTTTGACTAGAGAAGAT
>CAYJAA010000117.1:0-1881 GCA_964368185.1 uncultured Lachnospiraceae bacterium
CATCATTTACTAAACCACACTCACAAAGGGATGAAATCAAGCTTTCAACACTACCCTTTACATATCTTGTTCTATCTGTATCTTCAATTCTAAGAATGTATTCTCCGCCATTTTTCTTAGCCCATAAATAACAATATAGGGCTGTTCTAAGTCCACCAATATGTAAAAAACCTGTCGGACTTGGTGCAAATCTTGTTCTAGTCATTAAAAGCCTCCTTTAATCATCTTTGCGTCTTGCCATAAGTTTTCAAGAGCATAAAATTTTCTTTCTTCTTCTAAAAATATGTGTACAACAACATCTCCATAATCTAGTAAAATCCAACTAGCATTATCAAGACCTTCTTTACCAATAGGAAACATTAGTATTTCCTCACATTTTTCCATAATAAATTCACTAACTGCCTTGGCTTGTCTTTGGCTATTTGCACTGGCTATAATAAAAGCATTTGCTTCACTTGTTATCTTAGTAATATCTGCGGCATATATATTTTCAAGACTTTTTTCTTCCATTTTTTCTATGATAAAATCTACTTTTTCTATATAATTCATTTGTTCTCCTAACTTATTTATACATAAATGTCTTTTTACATAATCTATTTATTATTATAACACAATATTTATTTATAATACTAGAAATATTTCCTTAAAAGCATTGAAAATATCTTATTTTTATATATAATTATGAGAAAGATATTCCTAGTATAAACTTTTTTTAATATTAAAAAACAACATATTTATAAAAATAATAGGATAAGGAAAAGGAGTAGAAAATGAAATATATAAAAACCAATTGGGATAATCCTTATTACAATATGGCCTTTGAAAAATATATTATGGAAAATGATAAATTTGATGAGGATTATTTATTCTTTTATATCCATAAACCTTCAATTATTGTAGGAAAACATCAAAATACAATAGAAGAAATTAATAAAAAATTTGTTGATGATAATAATATTATTGTATCAAGAAGAAATACAGGAGGAGGGGCTGTTTACCACGATGAAGAAAACTTAAACTTTTCTTTTATTTTTAGAAAAGTAAAAGACAGCACTATTGACTTTAAAAAATTTACCCTTCCTGTAATAAACGCCCTAAAAGCCCTTGGGGTAGACGCTACCCTTAGTGGAAGAAATGATATATTAGTAAATGAAAAAAAAGTAAGTGGGAATGCTCAGTGCATGAACAAAACAAAAGTTCTTCATCATGGAACCCTGCTTTTTAATGTAAATATCGAAAATCTTGTTAACTCTTTAAATGTTAGCCAAATAAAAATCGAATCAAAGGCAATTAAATCTGTAAGAAGTAGGGTTGGAAATCTAGGGGATTATATTGATAGAGAAATGACTATTCTTGATTTTAAAGATTTTCTTATTGAGGAATTTTTTAAAGAGATTAAAATGGAAGAATATACATTAACAAAAGAAGATATTGAAGCTGTTAATAAATTAGTTGAAGAAAAGTTTGGAACTTGGGAGCATAACTATGGTTTATCCCCTGCTTTTTCTATTGTTAAAGAAAAGAAATTTGAGGCTGGGGTTGTGAAAATAAATATCAATGTTAAAGAAGGGCTGGTTAAAGAAATTAAAATTAATGGAGATTATTTTAGCATTGAAGAAACAAGCGCTCTAGAAGATTTACTCCTTGGAGCTACTTATAATAAAGAAGACATTCAAAAAAGGCTAGAAAATGTTGATATAAATAAATATATTGTAAATTTACAAAAAGATGACTTTATAAATTTAATTGTTGATTAGATTTTTAAAGTAAATATATATTTAAATGCTAATTACTTTATAATAAAAAAACAATTCATATATAGGACTACTACTAAATAAACAAACTGTCACTGCCTAAATTGGTAGTGACAGTTTTCCTTTA
>CAYJAA010000118.1:0-1861 GCA_964368185.1 uncultured Lachnospiraceae bacterium
TGTTTTTCAGTATCTATTCCTTATTCCGTCTTTTTACTAATCCTAGTATCATTTTTAAGTCATCTTTTTTTAATTCCTTAAATAACTTTACGATTTCATTTATATTAGTTAAACTTTTATATTTTAATATGATAAAATATGATATGAAATTCTTTTGTTTTTCCCTATTTTTCTAAGGAAAAACAAAAGTGTTAATATGAGTTGCTTGTGGCAATGGGGTAATATAAGCTAGAATTAAAGCACAAACAAAGGAGGTATTTGTTATGTTAAATGAAAATATTAAAATAGTAAGAAAATCAAAGGGGCTTTCTCAAGAAGAGCTTGCCATAAAGCTAAATGTAGTTAGACAAACAGTTTCTAAGTGGGAGAAAGGGTTGTCGGTTCCTGATGCAGAAATGCTACTTTTAATATCTGAGTATCTTGAAACCCCAGTAAGTACTTTACTGGGAGAGTCTATTACTAAGGAAAGAGAAGATGATTTGAAAGTTATTTCTAAGAAATTAGAGGTTATCAATTTACAATTATCAAAATCAGCTATGTCAAAAAGAAAGATATTTCATATAATATTTATTTTGCTAAGTGTAATTATAGTAGGAATTTTTGCTGTTTTACTTTTTTTAAATAGTCCATATTCAATGTGGGATTATACAAACCCAGAAACTGCTGTTCTTGGAGTAGCTTTTCACTCCCTTGAATGGATATTTGTAAGACTAGCACCAATTGCATTAATAGGCTTAGTTATAGGAGCTTTCCTAACAAGAAAAAAATAAATATACCTATAAAAAGAAACTGCCATTACCAGAACTGATAGGGCAGTTTTTTCTTTGCATAGATTATCTTTATTTTCCCCCTAAGAGGAAATTTATCACTACTTTGTTAAACTCATAAGGAACATCCATATTTACTAGGTGTCCAGCATTATCAAAAACTATCACTTTGCTATCAAGTTCTAATTTATGCCACATTTCAACCGCTTTTAACGCCATAGGAATATCTTTATCTCCGCACCCAATCAGCAGTGGATAGTCCCTTTTTGTAGTATATTTATTTACCATACTATTTAATCCTGCAAGATACATAAATGATTTTTTAGGAAACTTAATATTCATTTGATAAAATTCTTCTTGTGCCTGTGGTGTATAGGCTGAAAATAGTTTATTGCTTTTTGCAAACCACTTAATAGAAAATAAAGCCTTTAACATCATAAACCCTTGGGCTTTTCCATTTTCTCTTTGCATAGATACATCAAAATTATTTATATCATAACCACCAAAACAAGAAAGAGAAGATACCATTTCTGGGTATTGATTAGCAAAATCTTGAATAAGCACTGCCCCTAATGATACCCCAACAAGGTGAGCCTTTTTAATATTTTCTTCTTTAAAAATAGCTTTTATATATTGGGCAGTTTTTTCTATTCCGTCACCTTTTTGTATTTTAGTTGAATTTCCATGACCAATTAAGTCAACAGTTATAACCGTGAATTTTTGAGAAAATTCTTCGATTTGCTTTGAATACTGTGTATTGTCAGCAAAAGCAGCATGAAGGAACAAAACTGTTTCTTTGTGTCTATTTTCGGAAATGTAATAACACATAGGTGTTGAATTTATTTTTTTACTGATCATATTTTAAAATATCTCCAATCATTATATAAATACTACTATTAAAGTATACCACAAAGAAAAGAATACCTCAATTAATTATAAATGAATAAAGTAGGAGTAACCACCCCTACAACCCTATAAATATAAAAACCAAGAAAAAAGCAACAAAAAAACACCCCACGGGTGCTTATTAAATATATTAAAAAAAGCATAAAAAAAACCTCGCGACTACCCGCTCTCCCAGGTCGTCACCAACC
>CAYJAA010000119.1:0-1839 GCA_964368185.1 uncultured Lachnospiraceae bacterium
AAAGAGTGTATTTTACTTATAGCAGGAGCTATGGCACCAGCTACTTTTTGGGATGAGAATTTTTGTAATACTTTGGCTAAAGATTATTTTGTTATTCGCTTTGATAATAGAGATTTTGGGTATTCAACTCATTTTGAAGAAGTAAATCCCCCTCCATACACAATTTATGACATGGTAGAAGATGTAAGAGGGTTACTTGAATATTTAAAAATCGAAAAGGCTCATATTGTTGGACACTCCCTAGGGGGGTCTATTGCTCAGTTATTTACTGTAAAATATCCTGAAAAAATCCTTTCCCTAACCCCTATTTCTTCCCCAGTAATTGCAAAGGGAGATTTAAAATTCATACAAACTCCACAGGATATTTTAAATGAAATGTGGGAAGTTTTAATGGAAAATCCCTGTCATCAAGACTTTGAAAATGGTGTTAATGGGTTTATGAAAAGTTTTCGATATTTAAATGGGAAAAAAGACTTTGATTATGATATGGCTTTTGAATATATAAAAAGAATATATGAGACACAAAGAATTATTAGACCTCACCTAAATCATACAAATATACAAAATGATGTAGAGGATATTTATGATAAGCTTTATAAGCATTCTATTCCCATTCATTTTATTTATGGAAGTGAAGATTACCTTGCAGCAAGTGGGGTGAACACAATGATACTAGCAAAGAGCCTTATAAATGCCAGGTATACTCAACTAGAAGATGTGGGGCATATGTTTTTTAATAAGGATATTTGGAATGACTTAAGTAGGTTAGTCCCTATAAAGTAGGGGGATAGTATTATAATTTTATTTATGGATTTATTTCCTTTATTTGGATTAATATTATAAATAGCATTGAAAAAAAATTTTTTTTAATCTATAATATAAAATCTAAAGAAAAAATGTCAAAACTATTTTTAGATAAGAAAATAAATAGGAAAAAAATGAACTTTATTAGTTTTTTAATGTATAAAATAAATATTTAATTGTGCTAATAAATTTAAGGAGAATATTATGGATAAAAAACGATTTAAAAGTTATATAATGCTATTAACTTATGGAATTTTACTTTTTATAATAGCCACTAACTTAGAAATGATTACAGGGAGTTTTGGAGTTATAATGGCAGCATTGTCACCATTTATTATAGGCTTCGCCCTTGCATTTTTACTAAACAAACCTCATCAGTTCATTTACAATAAAGCTTTGTATTTTATGGATAATAATAAAAGTGATAAAGTTAAAGGACTTAGAAAGCCTTTAGCAGTATTATTTACTTATATATCTTTGATTATTTTCATTCTTATATTATCATCATTCATTATACCTCAGTTAATTGATAGCGCTTCTATATTAATAGAAAAGCTACCTGTGTATTCTGCGGATTTAATTGTGTTAGTAGATGAATTTATTAATTCAATTAACTTTAATGAAGATATAATCGTACAAATTCAAAGTTTTTGGATTGAAATTATTAGTTATTTAAGTACATTTTTATCTAATATCATTCCTCAAATTGTAAGTTATTTAACAAGCTTTGCATCAAATATAGTTAATTTAATTATTTCTGTTATAGTTTCAATATATTTACTTTCTTCTAAGGACGAATTAATAAAACATGTGAAAATTTTCATGAACGCATTCTTTAGTGAAAAAATAGTAAAGACTTCTAGCTATATTGTAAATATATCTTCAAATATATTTGGGGATTTTGTAGTAGGACAGTTAACAGATGCAGTTATTGTGGGATTTCTTTGTTTTATAGGGATGAGTATTTTAAATATGCCCTACGCTCTTCTTATTAGTGTAATAATAGCTTGTACCAATGTAATTCCTTTCTTTGGG
>CAYJAA010000120.1:0-1747 GCA_964368185.1 uncultured Lachnospiraceae bacterium
CCACTTGTACTAGACACATTTGTAGCAGATAAAGATAAATCTTTAATCCATAAAAATGACATGGATACATCTGTCATCCCCTCTTTAAATACATAAAGCTGTGGGTTTCTTAAAACTCCAAATAAACCGATAATTATAGGGAACTGAAGAAGTAGGGGCATACAGCCACTTAGTGGGTTGTAGTTATACTTTTCGTATATTTTCCACATCTCTTCCCCTTGTTTTTCTTTATTATTTTTATATTTTTCTTGTATTTTTTGTATTTCTGGGTTTATAACTTTCATCATTTGCATAGATTTTGTAGATTTAATTGTAAATGGTATAGTAATTAATTTTGCAAATATAGCAAAGATGATAATAGATAGACCATAATTATTTACAATTTCATATATAAATCCAAGCACAGACCCAAATAGATTGTATAAAATGCTCATTAGTATTTTAATCTCCTTATATTTTTTTTATGGAACAGGGTCATATCCACCTTTTGAAAATGGATTGCACCTGATAATCCTCTTTATTGTTAAGTAGCTAGCTTTTAAAAAGCTGTATTTTTCATAAGCTTCAAGGGCATAGTTAGAGCAAGTCGGAATATACCTACAATGAGGCATAGTATTTTTTGATATATATTTTTGATAAAATATTATAATAGACTTTGCTATTTTCTTCAAACCTCTAACCCTTTTCTACATATAAATTATTTTTCTTAAGTAAATGAAAGAAAGATTTTTCAAGAGTATCATACTTACATTCTTTTGCACTTACCCTCACGATTAATATTATATCATAACTAAGGGCAATTTTGTTCTCATTTAATCTATATATTTCTTTTAATTTTCTGCGGATTTTATTTCTAGTAACAGCATTTCCTATTTTTTTGCTAATAGAAATTCCAAGCCTAGAATATTCTAGGTTGTTTTCGTCATAATAGATAACAAGTTGTTTATTAGCAAAAGACTTTTTTTTGTTATAGACTTTTCTAAAGTCAGAATTTTTTTTAATTGTATTCATGTAAAACCAACTTATATTAAAATGGACACGGAAATGTCCCGTGTCCTAAATTCATAATATGCATTAAAGAAATTAAGCTGAAAGAACTTTTCTTCCTTTTTTTCTTCTGTTAGCTAAAACTCTACGACCACCTGGGCTAGACATTCTTGCTCTAAATCCATGAACTTTTTTTCTTTTGTTGTTATTTGGTTGAAATGTCATTTTCATAATTTAATCCCCTCCCTTTTTCTAATTAATCAATATTATATCTTTTCTTAAATTTGTCAACTCTACCACCAGCATCTATCAGTTTTTGTTTTCCTGTATAGAAAGGATGGCACTCAGAACAAATCTCAACACGGATTTCTTCTTTTACAGATCCTGTTTCAAATGTGTTTCCACAAGCACAAGTAACTTGGCATTTCCCATAATTAGGATGAATATCCTTTTTCATTTCAATCTCACCTCTTTAAATTCAATTATATCAAAGAATTAAAATTCTTACTATATCTATATCATAGCTAATCAATTATACAAAATATTTTATATAATTGCAAACTTTTTTTAAAAAAATATTAAATTTTATAAATTACTTAGCAAAAAATACAAAAGCATATGTTCCAGGGCCAATATGAGCCCCTATTGCACACCCAATTTCTGCCTTTATTGTATCTATGTTTGGAGTTTTTGAAAGTAGACTTTCTTCTAAAGCCATAGCCCTTTGTTCATTTTGGGCATTTGCAAAACATAAAGGCAT
>CAYJAA010000121.1:0-1703 GCA_964368185.1 uncultured Lachnospiraceae bacterium
AACAATTATTTTTTTTATAAAAGAAAAGATTATATATAAATAAAAGGAATGGCTTAGACCATTCCTTTTTCTTTAAACTATAAAATTTCTTTATGAATATACTCCTAATTGACAGAGGTAGTTTTTATTTTCTACTTATTATTTTTTTATTTCAATTAAATCTAGGGCATTTGAAAGTATCCCTGCAATTGGCCATACTATCCATGTTATATGCCAATCATTTGTTAAAAAGCTCCAAGCTAAGTAAATTGCAGCTACAATACTCCAGTAAATTGATGTAATTCTATCAAGTTCTTCATTACCTTTTTTATATTCCCCTTCAGATAAAAGAAGTTCATAACATCCCCATTTTCCCTCAACTATAATAATCCGTGGCACAAATACCCCAACAACTAATAACAAAAAGCAAAGAGCCATTATAACCAGTTCCTCACTTTTAGTTAATAAGCTTATAATTATAAGGGGGAGAACTGATAGAATAATTAAGCAAATACTTATTATAAGATTTTCGATTCGCTTCTTTTTAAAATCCTTCTTCCTCTGTTTAATAATTCCCTCAACATTATTGGAAAACTGGAAATTACCCTGTTCAATAAATTTGTATTCCGATATGACATATCCTGCATAAATACATAAGGAAACTCCAATAACAACAAGAATAAACAAACCAGTCATGCCAACTGCTATTCCGATTTCTTCATTTTCAGATAGAGTCGTAAAACTTATTAAAGAAATTCCAGATAAAATAAAAAGAAAAACAGCTATCCCAATAAGCTTTAAACTCTTATCTTTTAAATCAATAAACTTATTTGCCTCTTCTATTGTTAAAACTTCAACCCTTTCATCACTATCAGAAGTTGTTTGTCCATCTATGTGCTCTATCTCATCTTTAAGTAAATAATCCGTTGATACAGAAAAAATTCTAGCCATTTCCATTATTTTTGTAATGTCTGGAATGCTTTGGGCACTTTCCCATTTTGAAATTGACTGTCTTGAAACATTTAGCTTTTCCGCAAGCTCCTCTTGAGTATAACCAA
Organism: uncultured Lachnospiraceae bacterium; assembly: GCA_964368185.1. Classification (GTDB taxonomy): domain Bacteria; phylum Bacillota; class Clostridia; order Eubacteriales; family Anaerofustaceae; genus CAYJAA01. The sequence goes on from CAYJAA010000121.1 coordinate 1,038, forward strand.
GTTTCTTTCTTAAATATAAAATCTTGTCTGATATAATCATTTTGATAACCTCCATTTATTTCATGAATAAATTTTACTATTTTTCCTAGTTGCATTCTATAAACTTAACTATACATTTAGGAACTTTATAGTTGCAAAACAAAGATAATAGGCTATTTAGACTATCAAAGCAAAAAATATTAATAAGGAGAGTGTAGAAAAACACTCCCCAGTCAATTTACTTTATTTTTTTCTTTCTTCGATTTTCTTAATAATACTTACCATGCTTTCATCTACAAAAGGAAATCCCATTTTTCTATCATACATATCTCCATGAACATCAGAACCCCCACTTGTAATTAAATTATTTTCCTTACAATATTTCAAATAATAATTGCACTGTTCTTTCTTATGGTTATAATGGCTATAACACTCTATCCCATCAATACCTAAATCTTTAAAGAAGTCTAGTTGTTCTTTTGGCATTACATCATCAATATAATAATAAGAAGGATGAGCTAAAATAATAATAGCCCCCGCCTTTTTTAAAGTATTAACAACATCCTTTGCCAAAGGTAGGGAAGCTTCTTTTGTTGATTTAAGCTCATCTTTAAGTTTATTAAAGCCTCTAAAATCTTTAATAATTCCTTTTTTCATTAAATATGTTATAGCTGGAAGCCCACCTTT
>CAYJAA010000122.1:0-1681 GCA_964368185.1 uncultured Lachnospiraceae bacterium
GTAAAAAATATGTTTCTTGGGTTACAAATGTAATGCACTATTACAATATTAATTTTTTATATAATACATAAAAAAATGTCTATTCCACCTTGAAATAGACATTTTTATTTAAATTTAGCTAAAATTAAAACACAATTTTTTCATTTATATAAGAAACTAACTCTTCTATTTTAATTCTATCTTGTTTCATACTGTCTCTATCACGAACAGTAACCATATTATCTTCCATTGTGTCAAAATCTACAGTTACACAATAAGGAGTTCCAATTTCGTCTTGTCTTCTATATCTTTTTCCAATATTTCCAGCCTCGTCATAATCTACCATAAAATGTTTTGCTAAAGCAGAATATACTTCTACTGCTTTTTCACTTTGTTTTTTTGTTAAAGGAAGAACAGCCACTTTATATGGAGCTAAGAAAGGATGAATTTTAAATACATTTCTTGTTGTGTTATCTTCTAGAGTTTCTTCATAGTAACAATCACATAAAAGGGTAAATAATAATCTACCAGCTCCTACACTTGGCTCGATACAATAAGGATGAAATTTTTCATTTGTGATAGGGTCTACATATTTCATATCTTTTCCAGAAAACTCTTCATGACTTTTAAGGTCAAAATCTGTTCTATCAGCAATTCCCCAAAGTTCTCCATATCCAAAAGGATATCTATATTCTATATCTGTTGTAGCATTAGAGTAGTGAGAAAGTTGTTCTTTTCCATGATCTCTAAGCCTAATATTTTCTTTATCAATCCCAAGAGAGTATAAAAATTCTTCACAGTAACTTCTCCAGTATTTAAACCACTGCATTTCTTCTTCTGGCCTACAGAAAAATTCAAGCTCCATTTGTTCAAACTCTCTAGTTCTAAAAATAAAGTTTCCTGGAGTAATTTCGTTTCTAAAAGACTTTCCAATTTGTCCAATTCCAAAAGGAAGTTTTTTTCTTGTAGTTCTTACTACATTTTTAAAGTTAATAAATATACCTTGGCAAGTTTCTGGTCTTAGGTAAATTGTGTTTACGCTATCTTCTGTAACCCCTTGAAAGGTTTTAAACATAAGGTTAAATTGTCTAATGTTTGTAAAATCATCTTTTTTACATTTTGGACAAACAATATTATTTTCTTTAATATATTCTTCCATTTTTTCATTTGACCAACCGTCAGCATTTGCATCAAGGCCTTTAGCATCTAAATCTTCTTCAATTAATTTATCTGCTCTAAATCTACTTTTACAACTTTTACAGTCCATAAGGGGGTCGTTAAAGTTTTTAAGATGTCCACTAGCTTCCCAAACCCTAGGGTTTACAAGTATAGCTGAATCAATAGAAACATTATAAGGGGATTCTTGAATAAACTTTTTAAACCAAGCTTTTTTTACATTTTCAAGAAGTAATGTTCCAACAGGACCATAATCAAAAGAATTTGCTAACCCTTCATATATTTCAGAACCTGGAAATATAATTCCTCTCATTTTAGTGATACTTATTATTTCATTTAATGTTAGTCTTTTTGACATCTTTATCCTCCAAAAAATATTTTAAATGTTATCAGTATTATAAATATAAAGTTATTTAAACTTTTTTTATTATTAAATCTTTCCCTTAAAACCCTATTGCTAAGCTTTTTCACAGCCTCGCACCCTCGACTCTTTCACAGCCTCGCACCCTCGACTCTTTCAGAGTCT
>CAYJAA010000123.1:0-1518 GCA_964368185.1 uncultured Lachnospiraceae bacterium
TGCCAAAACATTGGGAAGTTACAAAAATAAGAAACATTTCTACCATAATGAATAACAAATCTACTTGCAATACACTAATATATGTTGGAATGGAGAATGTGCAATCTTGGACAGGAAAATTATTATCAGGTGGAAATATTATTCCAGAGGGTGTAAGTAATCTTTTTTATAAAAATAGCTTATTATTTGGAAAATTAAGACCTTATTTAGCAAAAGTTTTTGTTGCAGAATTTGATGGAATTTGTTCATCTGAATTTTTAGTATTAGTATCAAATAAAGTAAATATAAAATTTTTATTCAATGTAATGGTTAATGCTAGTTTTATAGATGTTGTTAATTCATCGACGTATGGAGCAAAAATGCCACGTGCGAACTGGAATTTTATAGGAAATGTACAAATAGCAGTTCCGCCAATTAAAGAACAGCAAGAAATAGTAAACTACATAACCACAATAACACAAAAAATAGACACAGTAATAAAAGAAACAGAAAAACAAATTGAACTTTTAAACGAATATAAAACAAGCCTTATTTCATCAGTAGTAACTGGTAAAGTAGATGTTAGAAATATTGATACAATATAAATTATTATTAAAGGAGTTTTTATTTTGCACTTATATGACTTATTAAATGATTTAGAACTAAACACTTTTTTAGAGTATAAAAGGTTAGAAAGATTATTTTACAGCGATTTTTCACCTGACAGTACAGGAATGTTTAGTTCATCTTTAATACAAGAGCTGAATAGATATTTTCATAATTTGGAGATGCAAGGTACAGCTTTTGATATTGAAGATTTTTTATCAAGTTTACAATTGCCTTATCATTCAATTAATCCCACTGATTGTAATCTAAACACATTGCTACTATTTTCGGAAGTACTTTTGACGCTTTTTTTGCAATGTGAAAGTCTGAAAATTAAATTTAATAAAGATACAAAATGGGTTATAAATTCAATCAAAAACAATATTAGTGTTATTTGTAATAAAATAAATTATGAAATTTATAACAAAAATAATTATGTTTATATATCGCCTAAAAGCCTAGAAGTTGAGCAAGCAGTTCAAAATATAAATGACAAGAAAATAGCAATTGAATTATTACATTATAATCACCGTGAGCTACAAGGAGATATAAAGAAAAAAAGAGATATATTAGCTCAATTATGGAATTACCTAGAACCAAAATATACAAATAAAATATTAAGTAAAAACGGATATTATATGGTATGATAAAGCGTATAATACTGTTATCATGTTCATTTTAGCTGAAAAGCAAATTAGTTATGAAAAAGAGTTGAAAAACCTTAAAGAACAATATAAACTATAATAATTTGGGGGACGATATGAAGAAGTTTTTTAAAAAGTTTTGGTGGATAGGAATTATAATATTACCATTTATAATAATGATTTTACTACATATTTCAATTGCATTAGGCGATTATTTTAATATTAATTTTAATATACAAAATATTCAACCAAGCGACTGGTTTATGTTTTTTGGAAGTTATCTAGGTGG